>NZ_JACSOF010000109.1:0-22710 GCF_014349205.1 Photobacterium sp. BZF1 | reverse complement strand
AAAAAGTGATATTCTTTATCATGTAAAAATAATACAAAGTATTATTTTGTCTTAATAAAAACAAGAGAATAAAAACGATAAATTATTCGCTGTCAGCGTTGGTTAGAGGATCGAGCGCAGTAAAGCGTGCTCGTTAAAGGAACAATATATATAACAAATTAAAAGCAAAAAGGTCCATAATAGGAGCGCTAACAATGAAAAAGCATACGCTGAAATTGACTGGTGTTATATCGACCATGATGGTTTCTACATCAGTTGTGGCAGAAGTGGATTTTCACGGCTACATGCGTGCTGGTATCGGTATCAGTGGCGAGAACGGCCAGCAGGTTCGTTATGAATCGAATAAAGTCGGCCGCCTCGGTAATGAAGATGATCTTTACGCCGAAGTGCAATTGGGCAAAGAGGTTTATAACCAAAATGGTAAATCTTTCTATGTCGACTCAATGGTAGCTTGGCTCTCTGATGGCAGTAACGACTTTGAGGGAACGAATACCTCTTGTGAGTTGGATCAAAATACACAAGATATCTCTTGTGACAATGATGCACAATTTGCTATCCGTCAGTTCAATGTCCAGACAGAGGGGCTAATCGCTCGCGACCCAGGAGCCGTTATCTGGGCTGGTAAACGTTATTATCAACGTCATGATATACACATTACTGATTTCTACTACTGGGATACCTCAGGTTCTGGGGCGGGTGTTGAGAACATATCTGCTGGTACGGGCAAACTTTCATTAGCGGTTCTTCGCCAAGATGACGGTGACGTCAATGTGAATAATTTAGATATCCGGTATGCCGAAATTGGGCTTTGGGATGAAGCTAATCTGGAGCTGGGATTTAATTATGGTTTCATAAACGAAACAGATAGCCAAAAAGATATAGGGGAGGGCGTAGGTGAAGATCCCCTTATGTTGACTGCTGAGCTTACCATGGCTGACGTTGTTGGTGGTTTGAACAAAGTCATACTTCAATATGCGACTGAAAGCTATGGTGAACAAATGGCCGGGTTGGGAGCGGGTAACTCTCCTGATGCAAACTCGGATGATGGCGTTGACGGCTATAGAATCATTAACTGGGGGGTAATGGCTCCATCAGATACCTGGGAAATTGGTTATCAGCTTGTCTATGCCCGTTCAACTTTTGATAGCAAGGACGATCACGATATATTCAGTGTAGTTGCACGCCCGATGTACAAGTGGAATGAATACAACCGCACCGTGTTCGAGGCCGGCTGGTTTACCGAAGAAAACGATAATGTCGATAGTTCTGCTAGTAAATTTACCATCGCTCAAGCCTGGTCAGCTGGAAGTAGTTTCTGGGCCCGTCCTGAAATTAGGGTCTATGCCAGCTATATAGAGGACTATGAAAAAGATAATGCCTTCGGTGTAGGAGAAGACTCGGAATATAATTTAGGCGTACAAGCTGAAGCATGGTGGTAAGAGGCACAGAGGGATAGGCAATGCTTAAGTTAATCACCATAATTTTATCCCTGTGCATCGTTATGACTTCGGGGCTGCTCGTCAGCACCCGAAGTCAGTACTCAGGCCAAAAGTCCTGCCTTAAATAGGGCTGTTTCTGCAGCAGAGTTAAATTGGCAGGATCTGGCTATGCCGTTAGATATCAATTTCGCATTTAACGGCATTGGCGTCAGGTCATGGTCATCAAGACACTGCCTATTCTGCGACCGAGTATCAACCCGTTAGAGATAGCGGCAATATTGACTACCTGGATTCGATTCAAATCAGCGTAGAGCAAGGAGATATGGATAAGGCCATTACCTTGTTAAAAGAAGCGGAAAAAAGGGGCGTACCGAACGCCAGGGAAACCTTCATTAATGCTGTTGAGAGCATTAAATAACACTCTTACTCAAGTTTTAACTGCTCGAAAAAACATGTATCTCCAAACTACTTCAAGATGCAGGTTCAGCGAGAATTTATAAGCTTATAGACAAGGCATTGTTTTGAAGATTGAAGCTTTTTGATAGGGATTGCCATTCCTGCAAACCTTCGTCTTGTATTGAATGCGCTGACAACCTCTGAATCCTGCACCTTGAGGTAACTTGGGTATATTAATAATAAATGATTGAGTTGGCGTCACTGGTTAATGTAATCGATGGAATAAAAGGCGTAACCGGTTCAAAGTCGACACTGACGTTAATTGAAATAATGTCGCCGGAAAGTAGAGCTTCTCCATCGGTCCAACTTGTCGTGATATCCAAATCACTGATATTCGAACGCTGGTTGAGGTAGGACTTTAGTTGGGCGACAGCAACAGGTGCATCACCAACCCGGAGTGAATCCTCACCGGCTTCTGTTCCCCTGACTGAGGCATAACGAATGCCGTCACGGGCAATATTGGCAATAGAGTGATAGGTATATATAAGCCGGGCTCCTTCGAGGACGGTAAACAGGATCAAAAAAAACAAGCCACATACAATGGCAAATTCAACGGTGAAAATACCTTTTTGCCTGAAAGGGGAGCCCATATCCAAACGTGTCATTTTATTCTAACCTCATGCTTGCACTGCGGCTCAGAGAAACTGTATCAGGGATAAACGGGAAAGATATCAGCGTTTTGAAATCATAGGTGGCATCGACAACAACATACCTTGCAACCAAACAGGCATTATTGGTATCACAGTCTTCGTCTGTGTTTATCTGTGTACTGACACCGTCTGAGCAAGAACACTGCAGGGAATTGGTTATCTGCAGATTGATAACATCTTCCTCATCGTCAGCATCGAGCATTTGCTGGGCCTCCAAGTTGGCGATAGAGGTCATACCGTTGATATCTACTGACTTGTCAATATCTTGGGCACCGTACCCGACCGCTGCCCTTGTGGCACTATTTAACACAATTCCAGCATGCATTGCCCGGCCAAAATCCAATACGGCAATGAGAATAAATAAGAGTACCGGTAACACGAGGGTAAATTCGACGATGGCAATTCCATTTTGCTTTTGTTTCATGTTCTCTGCCTCAATATTTAGCTGTTATCGCTCTTTATTCGACTAGAGTGACTCTTTTGTTTTCTGCATCATTAACACCTGACATGTTGGTTAAGCCAACACTTGAGCCGCTAGAAATCTCTAGGTACTTTGCCACTATCATGCCTTGTGTCCTGTCTCCGGCTGAATTTGAGTGGAATTTGAAATGCTGGTGGCCAACATAGATCGCACCTGTCAGCTTGGCATTGGCGCCGCTGTCGATTTTATTTATAGGCTCCTTCATAGGCTCAGATGAGCTGGGAGAATCGGGATCGGCAATAAAAAGCATGCCCTCCAGCGATGCATCACAACTGGAGTTCACATCGCAGTCGGTGGCCGTTAAATCGACCTTGCCGCCAGATTTGATATCAAGTGGTGAAAACCAATGTGGATCGCTGGAATTGCTCGAAGAGCAATCTTCATAGCAGGTGTTATAGATGGTCACGCTCTCTCCTTTGAGTTGAGCTTCACTGCCATCGACAACGAGTCCACCACCACGCATCACGTAGGTACCAGGATTAAATGTCACAGTCCCTTTCTTGATAAAAATGCCACCGCAGTAGGTGCCGGGGTTTAATGTGACATTCCCTTCCTCATGGGTATAAGGTTCATAGCCGTTGGAGTCTTTGTATTTGCCGATACAGAATCCGTCACGGCATGAGTTTTCGCTTATATTTGGGCAGTTGGAACGATCAACGGTAGGGAGGGGCATTGATTTGAAAGGATCTTCAATCGCCGGTGAATTCTTGAGCGGGCAATCACCTTCATTGGTGCAGTCCAAAGAGCTGCCGCTCACGTTGACTTGATTGGCTGCAACAGAGAACTCGCTGGTTTCTACACTGGAACCGCTTTCGATGGTTACGCCCTCATTGTGTGGCGAGTTGACATATATTCCGCAGTTGGTGATGAGGCTAGAACCACTGCTGACATGGAAGGCTTCTTTGTGTGTCGTCTCTCCTAGCACGTATATGCAGTTCAGGGCACTGGCTTTAGCGCCATTGGCAACAGCACGAACGGTATAGCTGAGGTCATCGACGCCGATGGCCTTCAGGAGGAATGTGGGCTGGGCTTTAGATATTAGAACTTCAACCGAATTGCTATCCCCTTGATAGAACCCTGATAGGGGCGGGTGGTTGACAGTAACTGTGACCTTGCTGTCAGCATCAGTCGTATAACCGTTTTCAGTAGCGGCTTGTTGGGAAGCGGTGACGACAAGGTTTTCCCGGTCATTGTATTTTTCGAAAGCCCCCGAGAGAGCGGCGGCGTCTGCAGCCGTTTGTGCCTGACGGTAATCGTTAAAGTAAAGGCCGGTATCTAACGCTAACCCAACCATGGCCAAGATCGCCAAAAGCGCCATGGTTGTTATAGGTATGATGACTCCTTTCTGACGTTGCATACTAATCCCTTATCCTATGCAATCAACTACCCAATATAGGGTTAACATTAGTACAGGAAAATTAAAAATCTATTTGTCAGTAAGGGATTAGGGTTTGTTTGTTTATTGATTTGCTCTGGATGTGAAGCAACACACGCGCTGGTTGCTATCGAGCTTTACTTTGCATGATATGACAAGTTGCTGCTTAAGCTTACCACGTGCCCGCAATAGGCGGGATTTAACTGCTGGTAGAGTTAAGCTGTGTTGATTCGCATATTCTTGCTGAGTCATACCTTTTATGTCACAAGCCTTCAATACGTGACTGTCTTGTTCCGGAAGTTCTGTCAGTACCCGGTTCAAGCATTGGGTTAGTGTGTCGATGGCAGCCTCAGAGTTTGATTCTTGTTCGATATCTTGCTCGAGTGGATCAATGCGTTTCTTTCGGCTGTGATCGATCAGCAGGTTATTAGCGACACGGTAAAGCCAAGCGCGAGGATTATCGATCTCACAAAATTCTGTATCTTTGAGCATGGCGCGGATAAACACTTCTTGGAGCAAGTCTTCGGCCAGAGCCTCGTCGTGGGATTTTGCTTTGAGCCAGTGACTGAGAGGTTGGGCGTGCTCTGACCAAGCTGACATCAGGCATGGGCGGGCGCTTGTTGCTGCGCCTTTGGCAACGTTGGTTGTTGGTTCAGTGAGAGACTGGCTCATTGTTGTGTATTTTCCATATATGTTAATCGTACGCAGTGATATTACGTCAAAGCGGATACCAAACAGGCATCTCACGTTGCTGAAATCGCACGCTTAAATTTTGTTTTTACCGAGCGCCAATGGGTGACCGGCGCCGTTGGTGCCTTGTCCAGCAAGTGTTGGTAATCTTCTGCCTCAGGGCTGATTTCGCCGCCGTGAGCAAGCAATACGCTCGTTGGTGAAAGATTGATGACTTTCTCAATCGAACTACGATAGCGTTTTGGGTAGAACACAGGGAAAGGCGGGATATAGCGCCCTTTGACTTTCACCATTAAATCCGCGACATAAATTTTTCCTGAATCCTTGTGATATAAAGATAAATCCCTGTCGGTATGACCTTGGGTTGCCAGAGCCTGCCATTCGGGGAAACCTGGCAAGGGTTCTTGGTCATCCAATAAATAATCCGGTTTCAACTTAGCGTCATACCATAAGTTGGTGCGGGGCTTGTTCATTCGTCTTGCCACCCACCCAGCCAGCAATAAATCGGTCCAGTGCATCAGTGCGCCGTCGATCCCTTGGTACCAATGGCCGGGAACATTGGCCGCAGCAATTGCGCAGCCGGTGAGCTTTCGGAGGCGGTGTGCGGCCCCTGCATGGTCGGGGTGCATATGGGTTACGACCACCATTTTGAGATCTTTGGCGGTGCGATTGAGTTGCTCAGCAATGAAGTCCAGCAAAATAGGGATATCTGCCCTGCAGCAACCATCAAGCAACAGCAGTCCATGGCGGTATTCAACAAGATATATCGATTGGATGTAGCCATTGATGTGGTGAAGTTTCATCATGATATCCCTATATGGATGACAGCGGCTGAGCCTTTCCGTAATGAAATCATTATTTAACAACTCATCTGACCAATCAAGCAGGGAATTGCATGGTTGTGGCTGGTATAGGAGCTATATCGGAAATCTTCGCGAGGAGAGTATGAATAAAAAGGCCCAGCAAGCCTGTTATGAGTGGTAGAGCGAGCAACTTGCCGGGCAAAAAAGAAAACTAAAAATAACGAACAGAGAACAGGTTAAATTTCCCAGTCACCTCCTAGTGCCTTGTTAAGGCCAACAACCATGTTGGCAGTCTGAAGGCGTGCTGCGACTACTTGGTCACGCATAGCGTGCTGCTGACGTTGGGCGTCCAGTACAGATAGGTAGTCAATCAAGCCCGCTTTGTAGAGTGAAAGCGCTTTGTTTACCGCTTTGTCAGTTTCCGTTTCAGCCTCTAACAGCAAGGCTTGGTACTGCTGGCTATTGCCGTAGCCATTGAGCAAGGTTTCCACCTCACCAATAGCGCTGTTAAAGGCGTGTTGGTAAGAGAGGGCACTGGCTTCGAAGCGAGACTCTTGCAGCGCTATCATGGCATCGGTGCGTCCACCATCGAAGATGTTCCAACTAACACCTAAACTCGCCATCCAAGTCGCCGAGTCACTGCTAAACAAATCATCAAAGTCGTTGGCCAATACTCCCGGCGCACCGGTCAGGTAGAATTTCGGATACTGGTTGGCAACCGCAGCGGCCAGCTCGGCATTCTGGGCCGCCATTTCCCGTTCGGCGATCCGTAAATCAGGTCGCCTTTGCAACAGATCAGACGGCAACCCTGTTGGAACGACTCCATCAAAGGTCGGTAGTGGAGAAGCACTGACAAGGCGCTGTTTTATTTGCCGCGGTGATTCACCCAGTAAGATCCCCAAGCGTTGCTGGTGGGCATTCTCAGCGGTTTCTAGTTGGGGGATCACTGCTTTAGTAGCTGCTAGCATGGCTTTGGCTCTGGCAACATCGAGTTGGGAGCCGTAGCCACTGCGATGGACCTTTTCCACCAGTTCCAGCGTTTGCTGCTGATCGTTCACTAGATCGAGTGCGATGGCTTTGCGTTCTTGTGCTCCCCGAAGTTGCAGGTAGTTGTGGATCACATCACTGGTGATCAAGGTTGTCAGCCCTTGTCGCATGATCTCGGCTTGCTCGGCACGGATCGAGGCCGCTTTGGCCTGATTGTCGATACGGCCAAACAGGTCCAGCTCCCACGCGATAGCCATACCTGCATGAAAGGCACTTTGATCACTGTCGAGGATCGGGGTACCCAGCGGATTGTTAGACGATACCGCAGCACCGAGTAGCGGGTCATTTTCACTAATGCCATACGAGGTGTAGCCAGCGCCTAGACTAACCGTCGGCACTTTGAAGGACTCGACGATCTGATTAAAAGCTTGGGCAGATTTGATCCTCTCTGAGGCGACTTTCAACGGGATGTTCTGGTTTTGTGCATCCTTGATGAGCTGATTAAGCGTTGGATCATTAAATTGTGACCACCAATGGGCACTGACCGGCTCAATCGCGAGACGCTGGTTTGAGCTGGTTCCTTCCACAGATTGGTTCAGGAAGGTATCAGTCAGCGAGTGGCTTGGTTGCTGATAATCAGGAGCCGATGCACAGCCGGTTAGGATCAAGGCAACTGCTAATACCGATAGGTTAAGCTTGTTCATTAGTCAGCTCCTCGTTAGCCAGAGTTTTTGGTGTTGGTTGTTTCAAATCGGCCCGGTAGAACAGGCGATATAGGGCTGGCATCACAAACAGGGACAATACTGTCGCTGCAGCCAAGCCGCCGATAATGGTTGCTGCCATTTGGTCAAACAGTCGGTCGGACAACAATGGGATCATACCTAGTGCCGTTGTCAGGGCGCCCATCGAGATGGCCATGGTGCGGTTTAACGTTGCTTCTTCGATTGCTTCTTCTAACCCTTTGCCGTTGTTCCTTTCCAATTCGATTTGATCCATTAGGACGATGCCGTTCTTGATGATCATGCCAGATAGGGCAATAGCACCGATTAACGCCATGAAACCGAACGGTTTATCCGTCATCAGCAGGAACCAACTTGCACCAGTGGCAGCCAGCGGCACTGTGGTCAGAATGATAATGGGTTGCTTAAAGCCATTGAATAGCGCAACAAGGATGATCACCATAATCAACAGGGCTTTAGGCAGCTGTTTGAAGGTATCGGTAATTGCCCTGTCTTCATCGTAATATTCACCGCCCCACTCGAAGCTGTAGCCATATGGGAGCTCGATAGCTTCTATATCTTCGATAAGCTCTTTGCGCACATCAGAGGCCGTCATACCGGTAACAGCAGCTTGTACCGTGATAGCAGGTACTCGGTTTCGGCGCCAAATCATGCTCTCTTCGTCTTTGAGTTCGAATTTGTCGACCACCTGACCGAGGGGAACAGAGTGCATACCCATAAGAGAGCGTACTGGCAGGGTTTCTAGAGAGCTAATGTCAGCCTCTGCGCTACGTATCTTGATAGGAATAAGCTCATCACCTTGATGGAGTTGTGCCAAGGTAACGCCCTCTGTTGCACGTTGAATCGCCAGGGCCACATCGGTGCGGTTGATACCTGCGCGACGCGCTTGTTCTTGGTTAAGTTGCGGGACGATGACCTTACTTTTCTGGCGCCAATCATCACGAACATACTTGGTGTTCGGATGGGCTTGCATAATGGCTTGAGCTTGCTTGGACAAGTCATGCAGCACCTCAGGATCTGGGCCGATAAACCTCGCTTCAATACTGAACTTGTCTTTGGTGGCAAGCTTAAGTGCACGGAAACGCGGCTCTGCATGGGGGAACTGCTGTTGTAGCCACTTATCGCCCCGGCGCTCAAGCGCTGCAATACCATCAAAATCATGGGTGTTGATTAGGATCTGACCGTAACTTGGATCATAAGGCTCCGGTTCGACCGTGACCGAAAATCGTGGCGCACTGGCTCCGACAAAGGTGGTGAAGTCTTTTACTTCAGGCTGCTCACGAAGCCAATCTTCGATTCGGGCCATATCTGCCGATGTCTGTTCTACCTGTGCCCCATTGGGTAGCCAGTAATCGAGGAAGACCATCGGACGATCAGAAGTCGGCATGAAGTTAACGGCAATTTGTGGAACCACGAACGCAGTAACACCAAGCAGAGGGATTAATAGGCTAAGCCCCTTGAGCGGGTGGCGCACGGTATAGTGGACGGCTTTGCGGTACAAGGATGGTTTGTTTTCTGATGGTGCATTATTTGATGCCGAGTGTTTTTTGCTCGGTTTTATCCATGCCCAACACATCAAAGGCGTGATGGTCATCGCTATCAGCCACGAAAGTAGCAGTGATGCACACATTACCCAGAATACCGAGCCGGCAAATTCTGCCGAGTCTGTCTTAGAGAACATTACAGGGCTGGCACCCATTACCGCAATGAAAGTCGCGGCAAGTAGGGGGACGGCGGTTTCCTCAACGGTTTCTTTTGCCGCGCTTAGTCGATCGATACCTTTATTGATCTTTGAGATGATCATGTCTGTTACGACAATCGCATTATCAACCAGCATACCCAGTGCAAGAATGAAGGTACCTAGCGAAACCCTTTGCAGATCAATCGCATCTATCTTCATGTAGATCAGAGTTAGCAGAATAGTCAGCATCAAGCTGCTGCCGACGATCAGCGCACTTTTCATGCCCATGAACAGCCACAGGATCACAACAACAATGGCAACACTCTCCACCAAATTGGAGACGAAGTTGTTGATCGACTTTTGAACCTCTTCCGGCTGGAAAGCAACGGTGTTGATCTCGACGCCGAGTGGTAAGGTCTGCTGGTATTCATCAATCACCTGGTTGAGTTGATCACCAAGTGACACCACATTGATACCGGAGTTAGGGCTTACTGCCAGTGTAATGGCATCAATGCCATTGAAGCGGCTTTCAGAAAGGGCTGGCGTTTGGTAGCCCATAGAGATGGTGGCAATATCACCAAGGCGGATAAGACCAGTGCCTAAATCACCAATGCCACCTTTTATCATCAGGTTTCGGATATCGTCCAAGCTTGTGAATTCACTGCCTTGGTCGATACGAATGCGTTCGATACCTGCCTTGAATTTACCCGCTTCATAAATCATGTTTTGGCTAGCAAGTTGGTTGATCACCTGAGCGGAAGAGATGCCATAATCAGCCAAACGTTCATCAGGGAGGTCGATATTCACGACTTGGTTACGTACGCCGTGCAGCTCAATTTTCTTGATGCCTTCGACGGCTTTCAAACGGCGTTGAAGTTCTTTGGCATAAAGTCGCAGCTCGCTAGGCTCAACACCTTCTCCTGTTACAGCAAATAGCATGCCGTACACTTCAGAGAACTCATCCTGAACAATGCTGATCTGGGCGGTTGCCGGCAAGCTGAGCTTAACGTCATTGATCTTGCGGCGAAGCAAGTCCCACTGCTGGGGAAGATCTTTGGAGTTGGTCGCCTCCTGGAGGTCGACGAAAATCATCGAGCTACCCGGTCGCGACAGTGAACGCAGTTTCCACAGCGTCTCCATTTCTTGCAACTTAGTCTCGATTTTATCTGTGACTTGTTCCTCAACCTCTTGGGCTGATGCACCCGGGTAGAGCGTCACGACAACGGCACTTTTAACGGTAAAGGTCGGGTCTTCAAGCTTGCCAAGCTTGAAATAGGACGTGATACCGGCAATCACGCAGAGCACACTAAAAAATACAATGAAGGTGCGCTGTCGAATGGCAAATTCTGCAAGGTTCATCTTGATCACCTATCGAGCTTGTGGCGCTGATTCATTGGACAAGGAAGAGTCTGAGGCAGAAGCAACAAATACCTCATTATTAGGTGCCTGTGGTGGCACTAAAGCTGTGGTGATTACCTCACCGACCGGCTGGCTTGGTTCTAGGTAGGGAACGCCCCCGGTGATGATTTTATCGCCAGCGTTAACGTTGCCTGAGATACAAGCCTGGTTAGCTTGCAGGGAATGTATCGTGACGCTTCTTGGGTTGGCTGTCCTATCTTTGATGGCAAAAACGGTATGGGTAACGCCTGTTTGCATTATCGCAGAATAGGGAATGCAGTACTGGCCTTCACCCTGAGCAAAGGCAATATTCAGTTGAATGGCCTTTCCTGGCAGGGCTGAGTTATCCATTGTCAGCGCAGTTTGATCTAGCTGGTAGGTAAGCTGATAGGTTTGCTTGATGGGATCTGGCAGCGTACTGATTTCTTTAAGCGTGGCCGGGATAGGAGTGTTATTGCCATACCATGATACAGCCCCGCTTGGCTGGCTTTCGAACTGGTTGATGAGGCTTTCTGGGATGTCGACAACAGCCTGAAGGTGGCTTGGCTGGTGGATAGTGAAAACGGGGAAGCCAGGAGCCGCTTGTTCGAATTGTTCGCTAAAGCGCTTGCCAACTATGCCATCAAATGGCGCGGTTAACTCGGTGTATGAGAGGGCATCTTTGGCTTTTTGTAAGTTCTGCTCAACCACTTTGACCATGGCTTGGCTTCGCTTATAGCCGGATACCGCACGGTCAAGGTTCACCTCTGCAATGGCATTATCGCTGGTGGCTTGTTTGACCCGCTTAAGTTCAATATCAGCCAGTGTTTTCGCGGCTTTTGCCTCATCCAATCTGGCTTCCAGCTCAAGTACCGCAACCTGATAGTCATGTGGGTCTAGCCTAGCGATGACTTGGCCCTGTTTTACTTGCTCTCCCGTTTTTACCAGTACTTCATTAATGGTCCCAGGCACTTTGAACGCAAGGTTTGCGGTATCGATAGCTTCCAGAACACCCGAAAATTGACGGGTATTAAATTGGTGTTGGCTACCAAGTTCAATGACTTGTACAGGACGCGGTGACTTTTCGGCGGCTGGTGGCGTATTGTCACTGCAGCCGCTGAGAACGAGTATGGCAATTGGGGCCAACGCATAGGGAGTTATTATTTTCATCATCCATTCCACTCAAAAAATGCTGTTTTATTTAAAGTCGGTATATTTAAAACAGTGTTATTTTAAGTTTTGGAGCGGAAAGGATAATCAGGCTACCCCGTGAAACACTGTCACATTTTTCGTGACAATAAAAGTAAATATCCCCTTGCTAAAGCAGTGGTAACCCTGTATTTGATGCGAATAATGCAACAATCAAAAAGCCTTGGGTAAATATTTGAGAAGGTGGTCAATAAGTGCTCGTGTTGCTTGGCTAATGCCCATCCTGTCAGGATAAATTAGCCAAACATCTTCTGATTGTGATTTACAGTCGGGAAGGATCTGGATTAATTTACCTGAATCCATTGCTTTGATTGCAAGGAGTAAAGGAAGGAAACTGATCCCCTGTCCAGCGATCATCGATTGACGGATATAGCCTGTGCTGTTGCTACTCAGGACGGGTTTCACTTTTAAAGCGGTATCTGTGAAGCGCCAGGTATCTTCGATCCTGCCATCAGGCCAGCGATAGCAAATGCAGCGATGGTGGGTGAGTTCATCAATGCTGCTTGGTTCACCGTGTTGTTCGATATAGGCTGGGCTCGCCAATAAAAAGCGATGGATAGAAGTAATGTGTCTGGCAACCAGGCTGGAGTCCTGCAGCGGCCCAACATGAAAACTTAAATCAAGCCCTTGCTCGTAGAGGTCATGGTAGCCATTGGTGCTGAAACGCACATCAAGCTCAACGTCAGGAAATTCTTGCTGAAATTGGGTGAGGATAGGCTCTAGAAGTTCATCACTGTCTGGAAGGGCACCGATCTTAATTTTACCTGTAGGCTTATTATCGAGTTGGTACATCGCCTCTTGGGCTCTTTCTATCCCTTGAACCACATTTAATAGCTCTTGGTATAGGACTTCACCATGTTGGGTAAGGCGAAGTTTGCGAGTGGTACGGAAAAAAAGTTGGGCATTGAGGTGCTTTTCCAACTCGCCTATTCGGCGGCTCACGTTGGCTCGAGGAAGGTCGAGCGCATTAGCGGCAGCAGAAAAGCTACCCAATTCCACGACTGTGGTAAACAGCTTGAGGTCATCCAGACGCATAAGTGTCACTTATAACTATTATTCACTGTTTTACAGTGTAAATGCCGAGGATTAGCAAGGGAATGATAAATGTCATGAAGGGGAAGAAGAAAGCCGACTGGGTGTCGGCTTTGTTAATTGGCTATTAGGGCTCTTATCAGAATCAGTGATGGCTATGATCCATCTTTTCCTTTTTCATACCCTCGGGGATATAGGTAGCTTCTTCGACCTTAACTTCAACCTTGACCTCTCCGGCCTGCTTGAAGTTAAGCGTGAGCGGGAAGCTTTCGCCAAGCTCAGGAACGTCTTTGAGATCAAAGAACATAACGTGGTAACCGCCCGGCTTGAGCATTTGTGCACCATGGGCTGGTACATCAATCTTTTCTACTTCACGCATCTTCATCATGCCATCTTCATGGATATGGGCATGTAATTCGGTTTTTCCTGCAATAGGAGAAGAGGCACTGATCAGCTCATCGCCGTTGTCACCGTGGTTCATGACATTGAAAAAGGCCGCGGCGACCTGAGACGTCGGCGGGACTTGCTTTGACCAAGGGTGGTCGATATGTAAATCGCCCGCTTTGTAATCATGTGCATTAGCAGCGGTCGCTAGTGCAAATAGGCTTCCTAGCAGGATATTTTTTATTGTTTTCATTACGTTCTCCATCTGGCTTCATGCCAATAAAATTATGGTTAATCAATTGAATTTATGAAAATTTAATTGCTACAGGAGGAGAGTGTTTAGGCGCAATGAGATATAACCTATTTGTATTGGGTAACGTGAGGGTGTAATCGGTGACAAAATGCCCAGCAAAGCGGATAAAGCCTACAAAGCGATAGGCACTTTCATGGTAATCGCCTTTATTGTCATGCAGCTTAAATACAGGGCAGTGGGCATTAAAACTGGAGTGCGATCCTTCTTGATTTTTTTCATTAGGCGAATGGCTCAGATGCTTGTTATCAAGTGAATTGACTGAGTTGGAGGAAAACCAGCGTAAGCCTTCATGTGTGCAAACCAGTATTTTGCCCCCGGTCAATATCGGGCTTTGTAAGCTAAAGAAATGGGGATTGAGGACGACAACGGATGAGAGCAGGGATGAAGCAAATAGGGATATTGTGACCAGCATGCTAGTCCATTTTCGGCTTACCGTGGATGGATGTAAAAATAGCGTGTTGGCTGGCATGACGTGATATTTGTTATTGTTTTGATACGCGAATAGTAACAGGCAATAGCTATCATGTAATTGTTTTTGTTAACTAGATGTGGCCTTTTTGAGATCAAAGTATCAAGTGATCCCGGTGATAGGGATACGGCCACAAAGCAAGGCTATTTTAATGTGGCTATCTATTGATACTTTTTCACAAGTAGCTATTTATAAACGCAATATCACCTTCTGCGATCATATAGTAGTTAAATTGTTTATCTTGCCATGCCGTATGAGTAAGCAAAGGCTTGTCTTTAATCACTTCAGCAGGAAGGGGGATTGTTTTTTCGTTGCTGAAGGTATTGAGCTTGGTAATAAACAGCCAAATATACTTTCCGGCATCATCTTCAAGGCAAACAATGGACACCTTTTCACCTTGCCACCGCTCTGCAACACCGCCGAGGGCATGGAGGCTATTGAGTGCAACAGGGGTCACGTAGTTTGTTGGCCAGTCAGCATTTGCAAACCCTTGGTTTATCAGCTCTAGACCCTCTACTTTTATATTCATTTCATAAGGTTGGGTTGCGAAAGCCACCATATCTTGTTGGAAATCAGCAAAATGCCCAGATTCTTTGGGAGAAAAAATGCCCCAGGATAGGACGAGCAGTAAAAGTGACGCAGCAATAGCGAGAGGGGCAAGCCACGGGCTACGCGTTTTGGTAACTTTTTTTTTGCTATATTGCAGGTTGATCTCTTCTTTTAAACCAACTGGAACGTCAATACCTGATAATTGAAAATGGATGGCATCTTCATTTTGTAGGTGCTTGCTGTACCATGCTTTTAGCTCAGGGTCGTTCTCAACTTCGGCAAGAGCCTCAGTGACGAGTGTGGTTTCCTCATCAACCTCTGGTCGGTAGAGTCGTAAAATCGACTTAACTTTCTTGCTTTCCATTATTCAGCTCCTACTTGCTCCAAGCTATCGTCGAAGTCGGTTAAATCAGATTCAATCATCTTATATAACATTGTTTTTCCTCTTGAAATCCGAGATTTAACCGTACCTATAGGAACGCCAATGATGTCTGCGATTTCTTGGTAAGAGTGCTCCCTCATATAGAAAAGTATCAAGGGAGTACGGTAAAACTCAGTTAAACCGGAAATCGCCGCAACAGCCTTGCTGGGGTCTATGTTGAGCGGATCTTGGCTTTCTTGCTCCTCAGTGACTTCTTCAACAACATTTTCATCGCTCGTTAGCACGCTTAATTTGCGCCTTACATGCAGAAACTCCCTATAAAGAGTGGTAAACAACCAAGTTTTCACTTTGTCGGGTTCACGCAATTGGTGACCTTTTTCCAACCATGTACAAAAAGTCTGCTGGGTAAGATCACTGGCGTCGGCTTGAGAATTCGTCAAACTGTACGCAAAGCGATAAAGCTTTGCGTAGTACAAATCCACAAGCTGGTTATAGTCATGCTGTGATTGAGTGTTTTTACTCATGCTAATAAGAGATTTCAAGTCTGTTTTTGTTCCACAAGTTGCCATAAGCATAGAGTGAATTCTCGCCTCGTTATTTCTCAATATCGACATGGAACAAATTCACGACTGCTGTCTCATACCCGTGAAACATGGATGTTGGTAGTACCGCTTGGAAAAGCAGTGGCATGTTAGATTGAATCAACTTGATTAGGTGGATATATGAAAAACAAAATCCAAGAAGTCATCACTGCCGTTGGTATTGTTAGTGTGGTCGCATTTTCTGGCAGCAGTTTGGCAAAAGACGATGATAGAACAAGATTAGAATGCGAAAAACGCGGTGCTTACGACACCAGTATGGATGCCAGGTACGAGGCGCGAGATGACAGAGAGAAGTTTGATGCCTCTTTTGAAGCAGCACCTGGTGGCAAGTTTTATTCAGGACAAGAACTCAGTGTCTACGTTGATTATGAAATGGTAGGCAAAATGGTACTTCGCTATGAAGGCTATGATCTAGAAGGGGATTTGGAGTTTGATTCCAATGTTGATGGCCCTTATGACGACAGTGTGCCTTTCCCAGAAAACTTTCCGTCAGTGGGATATGGTACTCACGTCACTATCGGGAATTACGAAGTGGGGTATTTGAGCTGCACTCTATAAAAAATACGCTGTGTCTTCTTCTGATATCTTTATTTAGATATTGTCGGGAGACACAGCGCTACAGGAAACTAGATTTCAGTTATGTACTGATTAGCTTTTGGTGAAGCGGTAAGTTTGAATCTTCTGCTCTTGACCATCGACTTGGGCATAGGTATCTACCATCCATACGCTTGGACCCGCGAAGCCGAGTTCTAGGCGAACTGTTGAAGAGTCAAAGTTCTCGTAAATGCTAGCTTGCGCATTGGTTGGGTAGAAGTTGTAGCGGTTCATGCTTTGCTGATATTCGCCAGCAAAAGTGACCGGAACATTACTTGCGTTGTCAGTCACCGTTAGGCTGTAACCCGCTTCAGGCGTGTAGGCAAAGTTAGCAGTAAAAGAAAGCGCTTGTGATTGACCGTCAATGTTTAGGTTATTGATGCTAACACTTGCTTCAGTGGTTTTAGCTAGCGAGCCGTTTGCTTTCGCTGTGGCATTAACGGCTTGCTCTGTTGCACCGCTCCAGATACTTACGTTCCAGTTACCCGTGAAGTTGTCCAACTTATCCCAGTTTTGCGGCTGGGCATTAGTTGCTGCAACTTGGCCACCGCTGCCGATTTGGGCCAATGCCTCGTTACGGCTGTCATGGCGCTGGTTATCACGGTTGTTATGAATATCAGCAGAAGCACCTGCTACGCCACCAGAAACTCCACCGGCAATAGCGCCTTTAACAGCAAGGTCTGCATCACCTGTCAATGCACCCAATGTTAGGCCAAGAAGAGCACCACCGGCAGCACCTTGCTTGGTTAGTGCATTTGGATCATCTTGAGTGTCTGGGTTAACACAACCGGTAAGAAGCGTCAGACCGATGATTGAAACAATAGAGCTTTTAGTGAAAGTGTTCATGATGATTCCTGCTGATAAATATGCTTTAAGGCTTACCACTGATGTGATGGCGTTTTGTTATGGCGCTAATTTACCAACAATAAACTGAATCATTCCTGTACGAATTGAACGGTGTTTTTTACATTTCAAAATGTAAATTTGGTTGCGCTTTTCAGCTAGTGTTTAGCGGTTAAGCGCTTTGCGCTATGTGCTTGATTTTAAAAACGCTGTTTTTAAATACAGGCGCAGTATTGTTATTGATTGCTTTTTTGCGTGTAAAGCACTGCAAGTTTTAAATGGTAAATGTAAGGGAATATGACGGGGTTCAATAAGTATTCGATACAACTCACTAAGGTGGCATCGCTTCGATGCCACCTTGAAAGGGGGAGGAGGGTATATGGTTTAGTTGTCGTTAAAGTCTTCTTTAGCGTCTTTGTCACCTTTTTTATAGGTTGGTAAGGAAAAAGATTTGACGTAGGTGACGCCATCCCAGGTTGGCATCGGCGTTCTGATGGGTACAGTTTGTCCCGGTTTTTCTATATCCCAACGAAGTAATTGGGCGTGATCTTCATGTTGGGTGTTATGGCAGTGCTCCATATAACTACCCATAAATTCACGAAATCGAACCGCAATGGTTACCTCTCGACTGCTGTTTTTCTCATCGCCAATCCGATAGATATCTTTTCGAGCCCACTTTTCCCACTCCGGGGGCTTGCCACCGTCTCGACTGAGGATCTGGCCCTCTTCGAAATGAACATGGATTGGATGGCTCCACCCCCCGCCACCGCTGAAGTGCCAAATTTCAACATCGCCAATATTGGGGGCCGCTGAAACTCTTTTAGGGTTGACGGCAAATCCCGAACCACCATCTGTTTTAATGGTCCATGGGGCAGAGTCAGTGCCACTACTACGTCCAAACTCAAACGTTCGATGGCGTGCATTCGCCAGTTCTTTTTTGCTGAATTTGGGACGCTTGATCATTTTTTTCTTACCTGCGACATAATCAGCGGGATCCATGCTGTAATCTGTGCCTGTATAAGGTTGTACCCTCATTTCCATGAACTTGCCGACAGCAGGATCGCAAGTGTTCCCTTTCTTAAAGGGATCTTTGAAAGCCTTGGAACGACTCAATGTGCCTTCTGGTTGTCGGCCATCATTGTGTTCCATTAGGTTAACAAGGTAGATCTTGGTTCCGGGAGCGTATTGGCTAAAGTCGATAATAATATCGTAGCGTTCTGCAATGGCTTGGGTTGGCAATTCACCTTTTTCGAACAATACACTGTGTTCCATGATATTTCCGTCATTGGCAATCATGTAAACGGGGACGGGCTTTCTGTCTTCGGTCATTACCGCTATTTTCATATACCGTGAAACCGAGCCGTTAAGTAACCGCAAACGGTATTTCCTTGCTCGGACATCCATGTAAGGCTTGTACTGCCAATTGACGGTCATTTGATCGCCCAGGAAGCCATCCAGGTTGAAAATATTAAAAAAGAGCTGGCCTTTTTTATCCCAGGCTTTATCTGCGATGAGGAGGTTGACGTCGTAATCTCGGTTCCCCCAATCAAGCTGGGTACCACTAGGAAACCGTAAATTACCGCCAGCAGTGATCTTTTCATTACCGCGATCTAAAGCACTGTAAATGTTTAACATGGCGGCATTGCCCTTGTAGACATTTTGCGCCGTGAAATCGATCATATGATCATGGAACCATAACGAGCTCATGGTTTCGCGAAAATCCCCGGGGATCTTTTTCACTCCCCCTGAACCATCAGGACCACCAGCCCTTACATCGGTCGCATTTTTATTTTTGTGATCATGACCAGCCAGGATCATTGGCCAACGGTAATCGTAGTATTGGCCGGGGAAGAAAAAAGCCTGCATATAGCCGTCACTCTCGGCCGGATTATGCCCGTTATGCTGGTGGGTAGATAAGGTATGGAGGCCGAATCCGTTATTTGCTGAGGGTGATATCGGCAAGGCATTGTAATGCCGGAATAAAACAGGGTAACCGTACCTTAATTTCAGCAGCTTAGGTGGAAACGTGCCATCGAATGTCCACAGCGAGTTACTTTCTTGCATCGGGAAGTCAGGGTGTAGTCGAGGTTCTATACCATTTGTCGTCCCATCAATCTGGCCTGATGAAGTGTTTGTTTGCCATTTGGCTGTGGAGTAATGCAAACCGCCTGGTGCAAATTCTCCCACTGAATATTGATGGGTTTGGTAGATGTCTCTAAAACCAGAGTTACTTCTGACTCCTGATTGGGCTGTGAGTGTGTATTCCTCGGGGTAAAACTCGGGCCATCTTTGATGCGCCCAATCTTCGCCCGGGGGGCGTCCTTCAGCGGGAGGGGTATTTAGCGTGCGTTTTAGGTAAGCTTCAATTTGCGACTTCCAAGGGTTTAGATCGGAGGTATTTGCTTTGCGCGATGGCAAAGGGTAAATCGTTTGGCTTAGAAAACTGTCGAGCTGTGAACCTGAGGGTGACGATTTAGCATTAGTCGGTGAAGGGAATCCTCCATTATTGCTTGAGTACTGTGGAAGTTGTTTCGTGCCAAACTCTTCCAGGCGATAAAGCGCTTGCGTGAAGGCTTGGGCACCAAATAGCGGACTTGGAGGAGCATCGGTGGGTATATTGCAGCCACCGGCAATGACGCTTTCAGATAACAAAGTGCATAGAATAGCCCATGGTAGTCGATTTAAGTTTGTTGATTGATGAAAAGTCCGTGTACCGCTTGTTATTTTTGCATTTGTATCATTCATCTCGAATACCATACAAATAGGTTTATGATACGTACCTGATGGTTCTCAATGACTGAGTGGTTAAACAAAGCTTAGCATTGCCCCTGTATATCACAATGCGGATCGATATTGCTGTTTTCCGATGGTGACTTACGTCTTTTTGCGCTAAGGAAAATGGAGTTTTTTGCGAGGGGGAGCTGTTAGGATGCAATCTTGTTAAGCTGGGTGGCACCTTATCAGTGCCACCCAGTCTAAGCATTAAAGATTAATTTTCGTCGAAATCCTCCTTGGCATCGACATCACCTTTTTTATAGGTTGATAGGGTAAAGGAATCGACATAGCCGACACCTTCCCACGTAGGCATTGGGGTTCGGATTGGCACGGTCTGGCCTGGTTTTTCGATATCCCAACGGAGTAACTGGGCGTGGTCTTCATGCTGGGTGTTATGGCAGTGCTCCATGTAACTACCCATAAACTCCCTGAAACGGATGGCGATAGTCATTTCTCGGCTGCTGTCTTTGACATCACCAATACGGTAGATATCTTTTCTCGCCCATTTTTCCCACTCAGGAGGTTTGCTACCGTCCTTACTAAGGATCTGTCCTTCTTCGAAATGGATATGGATAGGGTGACTCCAACCACCACCACCACTGATGTGCCAGATTTCAACATCTCCGATATTAGGGGCGGCTGAAAGTCGTTTAGGATCCGTTGCAAAGCCAGAACCGCCATCAGTTTTGATAGTCCAAGGGGCGGAATCAGTACCGCTACTACGGCCAAACTCAAAGGTACGGTGGCGGGCGTTAGCGAGTTCTTTTTTGCTGAACTTAGGACGCTTGATCATCTTCTTCTTGCCTTTGACGTATTGAGCTGGATCCATGCTGTAATCAATACCATCATACGGGTGAACCCGGAACTCCATGAATTTTCCGACTGCAGGATCGCAGGTGTTCCCTTTCTCAAATGGGTTATTGAAGGCTTTGGAGCGGCTTAAGGTACTTTCTGGCTGCCGGCCATCTTCGTGCTCCATGAGGTTCACAAGGTAGATTTTAGTGCCGGGTTCAAATTGGCTGAAATCTATGATGATGTCATAGCGCTCACCAATAGCTTGGGTCGGAAGCTCCCCTTTTTTGAACAACACGCTGTGCTCCATGATATTACCGTCGTTGGCAATCATGTATAGGGGGACGGGGTCTTTGTCCTCAGTCATCACTGCGAATTTCATCCAACGGGAAACCGAAGCATTGAGGAGTCTAAACCGGTACTGCCTGGCTCTGACGTCCATGTAAGGCTTATATTGCCAGTTAACCAGCATTTGGTCGCCGAGGAAGCCATCAAGATTGAATATATTGAAAAAGAGTTGGCCTTGCTTGTCCCAGGCTTTATCCGCGACCATTAAATTAACGTCATAATCTCGGTTACCCCAGTCTAAATGTGATCCACTAGGGAAGCGGAGGTTTACACCGTCGTCAATATATTCATTTCCTCGGTCTAACGAGCTGTAGAGGTTCAAGCAAGCTGCATTGCCCTTATAGACATTCTGGGCGGTGAAATCGAGCATATGATCATGGAACCAGAGCGAGCTCATGGTCTCACGGAAATCACCGGGAATTCGCCTTATGCCCTTATTACCATCAGGGCCCCCTGCTCGGAAATCAGTGGCCTTTTTATTTTTATGATCATGGCCTGCCAAAATCATCGGCCAACGATAGTCATAATACTGGCCAGGGAAATAGAACGCTTGGGTATAACCATCGCTCTCTGCAGGGTTATGACCATTGTGTTGGTGGGTAGTGATGGTATGCAGGCCAAAGCCATTGTTGGCTGAAGGGGATATGGGCAAGGCATTGTAATGTCTAAACAACACTGGATAGCCGTACCTCATTTTCAGCAACTTGGGTGGGAAAGTGCCATCAAACGTCCACAAGGTATTGGCTTGTTGGACAGGCATTTTGGGATGAAATTGAGCGGGAATGCCATTAGTCGTACCCTTGAAGTTATCACTAAGGCCCGGTTGTTTATCCCAATTGAAGGTGGAGTGATATAGACCGCCATCTTTAAATTCATGAGATTGGAATTCATGGCTTTGGTATTGATCACGAAAGCCGCGATTTTCCCTCACGCCAGATTGTGCAGTCACCGTATATTCTTCCGGGTAGAATTCACTCCAGCGTTGGTGCGCCCAATCTATACCAGGTGGTCGTCCCTCAGCTGGTGGATTAACCAAGTTAAGGCCAAGGAAGCTGTTAATTTTGGCTTTCCAAGGGTTCAGATCCGACGTATTTGCGTAGGAACCAGAGTGTGATGAGTCCGGTATAGGGTAAAGGGTTTGCCCCATGAAGTTATCCAATTTATAACCCGCTGGCGACGAATTTTTATCGCTAGGGGTTGGAAATGGATTTCCTGGGTTCGATGAATTTGGAAGTGGGATCGTTCCAAACTCTTCTAATCGATATAAGGCTTGAGTAAATGGCTCTGCACCAAATAATGGACTTGGCGATGCGCCTGTTGGAATATCACAGCCGGCCAATAAATCATTGGAGTAAAGAATACATGAAATGAGACATGTTAAAGCTCCTGTTTTTGTTGTTAGAAGAGAGTTCCGTGTACCGCTGACGTTATTAGTAGAATTTGTATTATTCATTGTGAATACCATACAAATAGGGTTGGTGGACGTATCTGATGGATTCTTTTACCGCTTATAAATTAATTTAAAAGCCTAGCAGTCGAAATTAATATCACAAAGATTATGTATTTATTACAGTTTGCTAAGTTGTTGATATTAAGTCCATGTGAATGGTGTGGTTATTAATCTGAGATGTAATGTCTGGAAATGACTACATTTATTTTAATTAGAATTAATCCTTATATTATATAAGACTATTATAATTTTAGAAAATATATGTTGTTTATGTTGTCACTTAATATAC
>NZ_JACSOF010000108.1:0-22924 GCF_014349205.1 Photobacterium sp. BZF1 | reverse complement strand
GATTAATATTTGATGAAAATTTTATGATTTAACACAGTTGGAACAACTCGGTTAAACCGCAGTGTTAGATCGCCCGCACTTACATAGTGCAATCTAACTTTCCATTCTTGGAATGATTGACATCCTGAATTTAACCTGAAGTTTGTCTAAATATTAATCATGATTCCTGATTATAAAAAATATAATTTAAAAATAAATTGATAGTGAATTGACAATACCCTGAAAAACGAACGCTCTTTTGCTGGTTAAATATTTACAGCCCCTAGCTCTTGGCATTAGCAAAGAGTTTCAAACAAAGCAAAATAATGAGGTGAGTGTATGGATCAGGCAGAAGGTTTACGCAGCATTTTTCAGCGTCAGCAATGTATTCAACGTGTTCGTGGATACCACAAACAAATCCGAGAGGCTGTCGCCCATGGTAAAACCCATCAAGTCAGCGAGTTGCTCGTAGGGCTTGAAACTGCTCAACTTCAACTCGAAGCGACTTATGATCAAGCACCTAGATTAGTTCACTAATAAGTGAGGATGGAGGGACAGTTTTGTGCTCCCCTTCACCTTACTGATAATGAGATTCATATATGCTTAAGCTCTTTTACCCAAATCAAGAGAATATATGATGGATCTCTTACTACTTAGTAACGGCAAAATTGCTGGCAACACCAAGGTGATGGAGTTTGCCTTACCTGCGATTACAGACGTCTTCACCCGCAAACAAGTTAAAAACGTACTTGTGATTCCTTACGCAGTTATTCGCAGCAGCCACGACGATCGTACCGCCATGGTCGCAGAGTCACTTAGCCACCTCGATGTGAATGTTACAGGCATTCACCGCGCTGAAGACCCTGTAGAGGCCGTACGCCAAGCAGACGCTATCGTCTGTAGTGGTGGTAATACTTGGGTATTGAATAAGACATTGCATGATCTTGGCTTAATTGGCCCTATCCAGCAGGCAGTAACCCAGCGAGGTGTACCTTATGTCGGCTGGAGTGCTGGTGCCGTGATCAGTGCCCCGACAATCCGAACAACCAATGATATGTGTATTGTCTCTGCGGCTATTACCCCTTCCCTTAGCTTTGTCCCGTTCCAAATCAATGCTCACTACATTGATGCGACAATTGAAGGCCATATGGGTGAAACCCGCGACGAACGTATTGAAGAGTTCCTCGTGGTGAATCCTCACCAGTCTGTGATTGGTATTCCTGAAGGTTCTTGGCTTGCGGTATCTGGCGATACCATGACTTATGAAGCTGCTAACGGCAAACCACTTCACTGGTTCAAACTGAACCAAGAACGTAAGCTGATTCAAGCCGGTTCAGATGTCACTGAGCTCATGGGCCTAGACGGCTAATTCGTCGAAATTTAGGCTGTTAAAACTAAAGCACAGAATAAGGGAGTACCTCACCTTTATCTCTGTGCTTTTTAGTTTGAATTAAACCAACACCATCTCGACATCAACGAAGGTAAGATCATCGGCGAGTGCATCCTGAAGCGAACTCTTCACTCCCATGACTTGACTACTTTGCTCATTATTCAATGACGCCAATGACAAGCCGACTATCACCAGATAACTACTTCCCGTCTTGCTTATATTCAATGTTTTTGCTTCAAGCCCTTTCTCGCCAAGGGCGAGACTCACCTTTTGGGCAATTTCCTGATGCTGTTGATCGTTCTGCAGTTTGCCACCCGCCAATTCGACAAAAGCTTCTTTGATGATTCGGACTGGTTGGCCAAGCATGGATATAGCCAGCACCACCACCAACAAGGCATCTCCTATGTATAACAAGAAGTCCCAAGCAGAGCCCTGCTCTACATAACCAATCATGACCAATACCGCACCGGTCGAAGCCGACAGAACGCCATCAATCAAAGAGGCTTTCTGATCAACGGCAAGCATCGAACTATTACCCTGCAGCTTTTTGTTCTGGATATAGTAGAAAGCCGACAAGCCCCAACAAATCGCTACCATAGCAACCGCATAATAGACAATCGGGCCAGTTTTGATCATGGCAATGGGCTCGCCAGCCAAATACTGCAGTATCTTGCCGCCATTGGAGGTAAACGCCGAGATAATCACGCCAAGGAGCAGTAAACCTTTTACCAATGAGTACAAGGCTTCGGTTACGAATAATCCAAATGGGAAGGTCTCTGAACGTACTGCCTTTATAGTGGCGATTTTCAAAGCGACAATGGATGAAAGGAACAAGATGAATGACATATTGCCATCAAGCAAAAGTGCCTGCGAGCCCGATAAGTAATACACGCCCCAACCACTCAGTGCCATCACCAAATTAGCGGCTATACCCACCCGGATAGATTGACTCTCAATGGTTATTATTTTTTCTTTCATACCTATCCAACCTACAGTAAATCATTTACATCAATGAAGCGATTTTGTGCATTACTATAGCGATCAGATAGTTACTTGTCATTACAACAGAATAAGGGAAATCATTAGAAATGAAACGCTTCCATTTGGATAATGAAAGCGTCGGTGGTTCTCAAGTTAAAAGTGTTGGGTCAACCAGTAGTTATCTACACGCCATATACAGAGGCTTTTGACACATCTACGACATAGTTACATGACAGCAGGTTGCGGCCAATAAGTAGCTTATCGGACATCAAGCTCCTATCTTTGAGGTTTACTTCGACACTGTAGGCACGGTCATCCAAGGACAAATCCAACTGGATACTGTAACGCATCTCTGAGCCAAGTGAGTTATGTATCTGGCGCACATGGGTGATTTTCTCACGCATGTGTACCGTCTCCCCCAACTCGTTCGCCGTTATGAAATTCACTATCTTGCCAACGTTTTCTTCTGCATCCGGCGAGAAGTCCTCTATTTCAATATTGGTCGCATGAATCGAGGTGCGGGTTGCACCGGTATCAATCCGAGAGCGGAAATTGAGGTTGGCCGCCGAAGAGTAGAATGTTTCCTTCTGACCGATGACCAGTTTGCTCGATGGTTCATCACCTAAACTATCGATGCCGCACGCTTGTGCATAATCATTTGCCAATGCAACTGGCGATAGCATTAGCGTTGAAGCCAATACCGCTCCCAAAGCGATACCCTTGCCTGTTTCAAAGGCTCTAGAATTCTTGCATCCTTTCTTTTTATACATGACAACTCCCTTCCATGTTTGGTTTTGGTCCTTGGTCCTTGGTCCTTGGTCCTTGGTCCTTGGTCCTTGGTCCTTGGTCCTTGGTCCTCTAGCCATATTTACAGAGCTGTTTGACAGGAGCAATACAGGGAAAAAAGGATTTACAATTTTCCAAATGCAAAAAACCGCAGCCATTGCTAGCTGCGGTTTTAACGCTTGTTGAGACTTTATCTTTTTAAAGGCTGACTTTTCAGGCTATAAACCTTGCTTCTCCAGCCTTATTCTTCGTCCAGCTTAACAAACAGCATGGTTAGGACGAATGACAGAGCAAACACGCCACACACACCCATTACAGCCTGGATGAAGTTCTGTGTACCAGCAGACAGGTAAGCTGGCAGGCTGAATACAGATGACAGAATGTAGCTAGTTAGGTGCGTATCAAGCGTTACAGAGATTGCTCCGAACACACCTGCTGCCAAGCTCGCAGTAAACATTGCTTTAGTGTACTTGGTTAGAACACCGAATAGTGCTGGCTCAGTAATACCTAGGATTGCTGTTACACCAGAACCCGCAGTAATTGATGATTGCTCTTTCGATACGCTCTTGCGCTGCTTGTACCAGACAGCAAGGGTTGCACCGGCAATTGCAAGGTTACCCAAGCACATGATTGGCATCAGCAGATCCTTGCCATATAGGGCGAAGTTATTCAGGCTGATAGGCGTCATGCTGTGGTGGATACCGAACACGATAGTAATCGGACGCGTCAGGCCAAAGATGAAACCTGTTAGCGTTGGTGAAATCTCAAGTAGTGAACTTACTACCCAACCTGCACCATTACTTAGCCACATACCCAGTGGGCCAACCGCTGCTAGCGTCGCTGTCGCAGTAACAGCAAAAGCAAGTAGAGGAGTAAATACCGGCTTGGCAACAGTCGGAACAATGCTGTCCACTAGCGGGGTAACTTTTGAAAGCAACCAAACAGCCAGGATAGCCGGAACGATAGCACCGCCGTAGTTCATCAGCTCGATTGGCACCACACCCAACACAGTCAACTCTGCAGCATCGCTAGCAGCCTTTAGTGCAGCGGCCTTATCTGCAAGCTGTGGCGAGAGCATCGCTGCAGCAACAGCCAACGCGATATACTCATTCACGCGGAACATCTTCGCTGCCGAGAAGGACACCAGCATAGGTAAGAAGAAGAAAACAGCGACCGAAATTGAGCGGAAGAAGTAAACCGTATCCGATGTTTCAGAAATCACATTGGTAGCAATAAGGCCAGAGAGCAGGCCCATCAGCATACCCGCACCGGCGATGGCCGGTACAACCGGGCCAAAGATACCCGCTACGACACGCATGACGTTCTGGAACAGTTTGCCGTCATCTTTCGCTTTTGGCTTGTCGTCATCGCTCACGGCAGCACCACTACCCGCCATAATGGCTTGCAGTGCTTTATGCCACTTCTCGACTTCTACACCAATGATGATTTGAATTTGGCCTTCTGCAAAAACGACACCCTGAACCCCTTTGATGGATTTCAACGTCTCTTCCGAAGCCTTCGACTGGTCGGCAATTTTCAGCCTAAGTCGTGTCATACAGTGCGTAGCATCGGTAATGTTGCTGATGCCACCCAATGCATCAATCATTAGCGATAGTTTTTCAGCCATTGCATCTTGTTTGGATGATGCAGATGCTTTTTTTCCAAAACCACCCATCGACTCACTAATTTGCATATTTAAATAACTCTCTTTAAGAAAAGAAATCTAGTGGAATAGCCATCTTTTGTAAAACAAAGATAATCACACTTAAGATATGTCTTATAAATAAATCACTCATGATTTCATTTAATTTGAGTTTAAAACTCACTTTTCAAAATCACGCCGTATGAATTTATTTTCTTTTCCTCCTGGCCCTGAGACAGTGCATCAACTTGCACATTTTTAACCCTGTTCAACACCGGAAGTTCCATTTGATGTAGCAAATGATATAGAACCAAATCGAAAATCCAACGGACGAAACTGAGAGTTAAATCACGAAAATTAGGACATTTAGCGCTAAAACAATTAATTTTCTGCGATTGGTCTGTTTTTTGGTCCGGTTTTGCTAAGTTACCGTACCAATTAAATTTATTAAAAAAATAGGGGTTGAAATAGCCGTTTTCCAATTGGTATATATAAAAATAGATTCCGGCTCAGATGAGAAATTCATTGTGAAAAGAACATTAATCACAGATGTTGAATGCATTATTACTAAACCTGATCGTCATAATTTAATTACTGTTATCGTCCATACTGATCAAGACGTTACAGGTTATGGTTGTGCCACTTTCCAACAGCGTCCGCTAGCTGTCAAAACCATGGTGGATGAATACCTCAAACCACTGCTGGTCGGTAAAGATGCGAACAACATTGAAGACCTATGGCAGATGATGATGGTCAATGCCTACTGGCGTAACGGCCCTGTAATCAACAATGCGGTATCCGGTGTGGATATGGCACTGTGGGATATCAAAGCCAAGCTGGCCGAAATGCCTCTTCACCAACTGTTCGGTGGTAAATCCCGTGATGCTATCCCTGTTTATACCCACGCGACCAGCGACACAATGGAAGGGATCTATGAGCTTGTTGATGGCTTCCTAGAGCAAGGATACAAGCACATCCGTTGCCAACTGGGTTTCTATGGCGGAGTGCCAGAGAACCTTCACGCCACGGAAAATCCAACCGAAGGCTCTTACTATGATCAGGACCAGTACACCGAAAACACCCTGACCATGTTCAAGAAACTCCGTGAGAAATACGGTAACCAATTCCATATTCTCCACGACGTTCACGAACGTTTGTTCCCGAACCAGGCTATCCAGTTCGCTAAAGAAGTTGAGCAATACAAGCCTTACTTTATCGAAGATATCCTACCGCCAAACCAGACCGAATGGCTTGATAACATCCGTAGCCAGACTTCGGTATCGCTTGGCCTAGGTGAGCTATTCAACAACCCTGAAGAGTGGAAACAGCTGATCATCAACCGCCGGATTGATTTTATACGCTGCCATGTTTCACAGATCGGTGGTATCACCCCTGCCCTTAAACTGGCGCACCTTTGCCAGACATTCGGCGTTCGTCTGGCATGGCACTGTCCACCAGATATGACGCCGATCGGTGCAGCAGTAAACACCCATATGAACGTTCACCTGCACAACGCTGCAATTCAGGAGCATGTGGAATACAAAGAAAATACCCAACGTGTTTTCCCTAATGCCCAAGAACCACGCAACGGTTACCTGTACGCATCAGAAGAAATCGGTATCGGTGTAGAAATGGATGTTGCAGCAGCGCGAGATTTCCCGGTGACTTACCGCCCGCATGAGTGGACCCAAAGCCGCCTACCTGACGGTACAATCCATACGCCATAAACGGGCTCGGGGCTAAAATTGTAAAACCTAGGCCCCAGAACCCAGTACCCAGTACCCAGAACCTATCTGTTTAAATAGCTGCGTTATTTCTTCGTGAAATAACCAGCTATTCTTTTTTTCCCCTGAACTTAATATTTTCGCTATTAAACGGGATCACATAGGTACATTGGTAATCAATATCGATGACCTCACTGACAATAAATACTTCGCCGGTAGTCAGAAATCCCCGATTGGTTATTTTCATTGCCGCGAGGCCCTTCTTACAGCCCAGCAATTCCGCTTCTTCTTTTGAAATATTGATCGCTTTATAGCTGGTTAAATATCTATCGATTTGCAGGCCAAGGTCCAAAGTATGGTTTTGCAGCGAGCTCTCGATTATATCGTCATTCATCTTTGGAAAGAGTTTTACCGGCAACTTGGTACTTTCCAACTGTACAATTTTCCCATTGACCAAGCGTAGGCGTTTGATAGCCCAGATATAATCATTTTCATCACTCAAAAATGAATTCTTGTCGTGTGAGTCGGTGATCTTCTTATTGAGGCTGACCTTTTTGTACGACATCTCCTCGAAGCTGTTTTCGGTAATCGAGTTATAAACCAGCGGGTTATTACGGTTGGCATCTTTGACAAAATGCCCTGCCCCCTGGCGAACAAATACCGCACCAATAGCCTCAAGCTTATTCAGCGCCTTGCGGACAGTGAACCGGGACACCGCATAGCTTTCTGCTAACTCACGCTCTGCAGGCAGTTTATCGGTGATCACCCCTTGGTAAATTTTGCTGAGGATATCTTGGACGACGAATTCAAACTTCTTCATAGATGAAATATTCAAGCAATGCTATGTGACTATTTTAACAAAGCCCTTTGAGGTTTCAATGTGCGGACTCGGGGCTCGGGGAAAATTATAACCGATATATAAAAAGCGGCCCCAAACATAGTTTGAGGCCGCTTACGTCAAAACCTATTACTAATTACTAGTAGGCGTTACGCTCGGTTCTCAGTCCTTTCACCAAACTTACGCACATTAGCAGCAAGACAAAGCTAAATGGCAACGCGGTAGCTACTACCCCTGACTGGAATGCCTGCAGAGCTTCCGAGCCACCTATCCACAACATCACAGCAGCGATAGAACCTTCTACTGTTGCCCAGAAAATACGTTGAGGAACCGGTGCATCTACCTTACCGCCTGCAGTAATGCTGTCGATGACCAGCGAACCTGAGTCCGACGAAGTAATGAAGAAAATCAGTACCAAGGCAATCGACAGAACAGAAAGCACCGAGCTGAACGGAATTGCATCATAAACATGGAACAGGGTTAGCGAGATATCATTCAGGCCATTGGCACCCAACTCACCGACTTTGTTAACCACCTGATCGATAGCGATACCACCGAAAATCGACATCCAAATAATCGTCATCAGTGTTGGTACGAAGATCACCGCGAACAGGAACTCACGCACGGTACGGCCATTAGAAACACGGGCGATAAACATACCGACAAATGGCGACCATGAAATCCACCATGCCCAGTAGAACACAGTCCAGCCGTGCATCCAGGTTGTGTCATCACGGCCATGCGGGTTACTTAGTTCAACAATGTTACCAAAGTAAGCCATGATGGTTTCTGGCAGCGCAACTGTCACTACATCGAAACCAACGAAAGCGACAAATACCAGCAGCACAAACGCAAACATCATGTTGATGTTACTAAGCAGTTTGACACCACCGTCGATACCACGGATGACTGAGAAGATCGCAATCGCCGTTACAAAGGCAATCACGCCCATCTGCATACCGATACCGCCATCGGTGCCGAACACATGATTGATACCACTGGTTGCCTGCTGGGCACCAAGGCCAAGCGAGGTTGCCAGACCAAACAGTGTCGCCAATACCGCGAGGATATCGATAACATGGCCCAACCAGCCCCATGCCCTATCACCGAATACCGGGTAGAACACAGAACGAATAGACAGCGGCAGGCCCTTGTTGAACGCAAAGAATGCCAAAGACAAACCGACAATGGCGTAAATCGCCCAACCATGAATACCCCAGTGGAAAATGGTCGCACCCATTGCCAACGCTTTGGCTTCTTCAGTATTTGGCGCCACATCGAGCGGCGTACCAAACCAGTTGGTGAAGTAGGCAGTAGGCTCAGCTACCCCCCAGAACAGCAAACCAATACCCATGCCAGCTGCAAACAGCATTGCGAGCCATGAAACTCGAGAGTGTTCTGGCTTGGCATCTTTACCACCGATTCGAATTTTGCCCAACGGCGAGAGCATTAACCCCAGAGTGAAAACGACAAAAAAGTTAGTCAGCCACATGAAGAACGCATCGAAATCATTGAGGATGCCGTTTTTAACGCTGTTTAGCGCTTCTTTGGCTGTTTCGGGGTCGATGAAGATAAGCGCACCGAGGAACAAGATAATCAGTCCTGCACTGGTGCCGAAGACAGGGTTATGAATGTCAAAACCCCATTTTTGAATGTTGTCCTGACCAACCTGATAGTCGGTCGTCTCTATACTGTATTTCTTTAGTACACTATCCATAAAGTCACTTTAACGTTGTGTCCTCGATGCTTTTTTGTCCATACAAAGCATCAATTTTCGTTAGCGATAAAAATTTTAATTTAGACCACTAAACATTTTTTAATGTGGGTGCAGGGTAACAGCTATCGATAAACAATTCAAATACAGCAAAATGACGGATTTTTGTACTATTTGCTACAGCAGGGCATTTCCAAATTGATATGGACACTAAATATTGGGGTGCAATGGGGGTTCCCAGGGAGTCTTTTAGAGGTCGAAAGGTTTTGGAGGCTCTATACATGCAGGAAGCTATCTACATCAAAAATCTTCACGGCTTGATTGTAAAAATCAGAAAAGAATGTCGATAAGCTAATTTGAAAGAAACTAAACAGGTGTCTGACTTTCTTTACTTCCAGCTCCTTTGACATAGACTGCAACGCTTGAAGCGACAGCATGGCTTTTATAAATACCAATTAAAATCAACAGCTCATCATTGTCATTTTGACCGCGGGATTGACGAGCCTCGTAAACACTATACGTTGAAATGTCATCAAATGACCTTCAATTTTGCTCTAAAGATCACGATAGTAATATTGCTTTGCAATTAACATATGATATGAACTAGGTGTCACGTCATTATTTTGACGATTTTGTTCATGTTAGGTTCAACAATCAAGCAATATATTGCCACCTGCTAACAGTATGCACCGGGTACAGGAGTGAATGGACTCTCTTTGTCACGGTTTCGAGCTAGTGCCCGGTTGATGAACTTAGCCCCAAAGCAAACCCAATAGTCTTAGAAGAGCATCGCACTGTTCACTGTATAGGTTCCCAACCCAACAAGTTAATGCGGCGAAACTTAGGAAATACGAAAGTAAAATGGCAAGTAGGCCCTACATCAATCATTCGTTGGATAAACTACACGAGCTATACCACAACCATGGCAGCGACCTGCCAGTTCTCGAACAACTCTATGCCGAGCTGATGTTCCGAAAAAGGAACCAAAGTGCCCCCAGCTTCAGGTTGGAGGTTGAGGCTACTATCGAAGCAATAAAGCGAGACATCGTACCTAAACAGATCGTAGCTAAACAGAGCAAGCCAAAGCATACCGAAGCTAGTAAGTCAAATAGCAATTCTTCCACTAAAGCCGAACAAAAGTCCGCTATAAAAAAGCCTGCCCTTGAAATGTTCAACACCAATGGGAGCTTCTCACTTGTCCAAGTTCCTGTGAACCTTCGAAAAATTGTGGCAAGAACAGCGCATATTCACGAGTACAAACTGTCTCGGCTCAAATCAGAATTCTACCGGCACTTGGATGAGAGCGAGAAAGCCATGATTGCCAAGGTAGCTGTAAAGTTAATACCTTCAACAGAAAACGGTGCTGCTGTTGAGTTACCAGTAAATACAAGCCCCCCCCAAGCGGTACCGGTCAAAGAGCCTAGTTCAACGCTTGCGAAAACACCTTTACTTGAAGAATTGAAGGTACCTTCAGAACTCGCAGGGGCTAAGGCGGCCATATTATCATTCAAAAGCGACATCACACTTGGTGAACTCGACAAGCTGAAATCATCTACTCTCAAGAGTTCGGGATGCTGGGGTAAGTTATCATATACTTTGCTTTCCTCCCTTAGGGATTTCTGCCACAAGGAAATCCGTCGCTCATCGGCGAAAACAGTTAAGACCGACGGAAGTATTCCTCCCAAAATCAAGACCAACAAAGCCCCAAAGGCCATTGTCAAGAAAACGACTGTTGCCAAAACAGCCAGCAATTTAACATCCTCGAACGATAACGTGGCAACAGTTGAGCTACCCGCCCAAAAAAGCACAGCGTTAACGAACAAAGAGCTTGGTTCAACGGTTACGAAAGCGTCGTTACTGAAAGAACTGGATGTACCCTCTGATCTGTTGAAAGCTAAGATTGCCGTACTAACATTCCAGAGCGACATTACAATCGGTGGGCTCAACAAACTGAGATCCTCAACGCTCAAGAGGTCGGGATACTGGGGGCCACTGTCTTATACCTTGCTCGCCTCCCTGAGGGAGTTCTGCCAGAAAGCGATCCGCCGCTCAGCCGAGCACGTTCAAAAAGCTGACAATAACAAACCCGAGCAGCCCACGAAGGCGATATTATCTAACAAACCAACGTCGCCGGCCAGGAGCCCTCAGCCCCAAAGCAGATCTGGATCAGCTCCAAAGGCCATTGCAGCGACTACAGCCGATAGCTACCTGAGGCAGCTTGAAGTCCCCAAAAACCTTGCTTTGACAAAAGCGGCAATTGTCAATTTCAAGCAAAATATAACCCTCGGCGAATTGCACAAGCTCAAATCGACAGAACTGAGAGCATCCGGTTGCTGGGTAAAAATGTCTTATTCGTCTCTAACCGAGCTGAAGGAGTATTGCCAAAGGGCAAGCAAACGTCCAGCTATTAGCTCGCAAGCAACTTCTCCCAACAAGCCCAATGGTAAAGGCCAGGCTAGTAACCCTTCCAAATCCAACCAAGCTGTAACTTACGCAACTTTGCTTGCAGCAACCGTTGTTCCCAAGGACATAGAAGATGCCCGTTCCAAAATTCTCCGTATCAGGCCGAACATCACACTCAGAGACCTAAAATATCTAAAAAACAAAAGGCTGGAGATAAAACCGGATGATTTCAATGCGCTGCAAAAATTTTGCCGCGAGCTAATTCATTACTCGCCAGCGCCTCAAGCCACTACGGTCAAAGCAGCATCCAAGCCCTCAGTCTCGGATGGAGATATCGTATCTCCTTTGCTTAAGGATATTCCAGTTCGGGGCAAACTCAGCCTGATAAAAGATGCCATCTTGAAGCATGACTCGGGGATTAAGGTCAACCAGCTCAAATCGCTTCGCGCTCACGACTCTCTGAACCTCAGTCCAAAGCAGCTTCACGAATTAAGGCTATTCTGCTGCCAATTTATATCAGGCCAAGGTGTTTCCGGCACAATCAAAGATGTACAAAATACGAAAGCTACAACCGAAGCAGCAAAGAAAGCAATACAGCCAGAAAATAATCAATCCAACCTGACCGGTGATTCATTATTGACAGAGCTTGCCTTCCCCGAAGCGCTCACGGAAATATTGGCAAAAGCAGATCCCTACCTCCCACTCAGGGCTACAGTAAATGACCTGCTGGCCAAGGGCGATTACACCTTTGGTCCCGTCGCCGCAAAAGATACTGCAAAGCTAAAAGAATTTGTCCGAAAGGCACTGCAGCAAAACAATACCAGCCTTTCAGGGGGGCCAACGGCAGCCACCCAAGAGGATTTTTTCAGTGTTCCGATAACCTCATCGGCTATTCTCGATGCCCCTCCGGGCTGTGGCAAAACCCATAGTATTGTCGAAAGGCTGGCAGCCCATGTTGAAGCCCTCGCTACTCCCTACGATGCAAAACAGATCCTCGTGCTTAGCTTCACCAGAAATGCCGTGAACGAGATAAAACAGAGGCTTCATCAACATGCTCAAAATACGGGGAACAGCAAACTGTATTACGTCAGGGTCATGACGTTCGACTCATTGGCTTACCGGACCCTGGATCGTTTGGGGGCTTCGCCCAACGGTAACTTCGATGGAAACATAACCAAGCTTAAAAGTCTTCTGATAACTGGAGAGGCTTCAGATGAAGGAGTCCTCTCATCGTTACGCTGGCTGTACGTCGACGAATACCAGGACCTGGTTGGATGCAGGGCCGATCTCGTACTCGAACTGGCCAAGCAGGCACTGAGCCGAAAAGGGGGCGCCTATCTGCTGGGTGATCCCTGCCAGCAGATCATGAATTTCCAGATCAAGAACAAAGCAGATACCGACAACGCGACATTCGTACGCAGCTTCAAGGCACTTGCAGGGAAAAACCTTGTAGAACTCGGGCTGGAGAAGAGCTACAGGTTCAAGACATCCGAGCAGAAAGAAAGAGTTTCCCGACTGCGAAGCGAGCTGCTTGATCACGATAGTGAAAACATCCGCCCCTCGAAGTTCGCTATAACGAAGCAGAGATTGGGTCCCTTGGGTAGCGGTACTGCAATCCTATGCCCACGCAACATCGATACCCACCTGATAGCCGACCGGCTTCGCGAAGCAGGTATCGATTGCCATGTAAACACGGGTGCCGAGAAGCATGCTGCCCCGAGGTGGCTATTCGATACCTTCACAGGTTGGGAAGACGACACCATGTCGGTATCCCTGTTCAGGGAAAAGTGCAGCAAACACCTAGCAAACGATGGCGAAGACGAACTTTCGTACCTCAGCAAGATGGGAGTAAACGACGGCAAGGCTATCAATGTCAGGCTGTTGGTCGACAAGCTAGAGAACAGTGGAGGATTACCGGACAGCCCCAGCGACACGGCCGTCGTCGTCAGTACCGTGCACAAAGCCAAAGGGCTCCAATACCGTAACGTCATTCTGCTTTGCGATGGGAACAAGCCCCTAAAGCATGGCAGCGACGACCTCTATGCATTCTATGTCGCAGTCACAAGGGCCCAGCACCATTTCGAGCTATTGGCCCCAGACAGCCTTCAGACCCTCAGGCGTGGGAGGGGCGGGATATACAAATATCGTGATTGCCTCTACCTCGAGGGGCTGAACGACATTTGCCAGCCCTCTATTTTAGCAGACGAAACCAGCCTTACCGACGAAGACCTTAGCTACCTGGCAAAGGAAGAGGCCAGCTACCGGATAGCTTCTGACGGAGACAGGGTTCATCTGATCGCAAGGCTCTACAGCGGCAGGGAGCTCAAGCTTTACAGGCTGCCGAGACTTGAGAAGCTCAATCAAAAGGAAAACGATCCCCTGCTGATTGAGGGGATCAGACCCTCGGGGTTCAGTACCTTTATCTACACGGCCGAGGACTACAGGACAGAACGGCTGCTCGGACCGACATGTATGATTGCCCTGCCCGTGTTCACGGGCCTATGGAAATTTAAATATGTATAAAAACAATCACGAAGAAGCACGCAACAGCGTCCTCAAAGAAGTCACACGGCAGATGGTCGGCCCTTTCGTCGAAAACGAGGAAATTGCCGTAGCCCCGTGGGACCTTTATCACACAGCCATGATTTGGCCTGCCGGCAGCCAGCTGGACCCAGAGGAAACACTCGACGAGCTGCACCAGGACGGTGAAACGTTGGAGAGCTTCATGGATCTCGCCAATGCCGCACAGCAAAGTGCCATAGGTTTCACCTGCTATGTATCCTCAGATGCGGCCCCTATAACCGTCACCGCCCGCTGGGCAACCTACCATGAACACAAGGGCGAGGAAAAAATCAGCTGGAAGCGTGTCCCGAGGGAGGCGGAGCTAACGATATCTCCTTCTTCGCTTGAACCGAACACCAACCAGCAGGTTATTGACCAGGACGGCGTCTTGGTATGCCTAAAAACCAAGCGGATCGGCGATTGCCTTTCGGTAACGGCCACCTTGGTGAATGCGAAAAAGAAAACATCACTGTACGGTGAAGGTGTGCTCTACCAGGCCTATCTGGCTATAAAATCGGGGAGCTTCACCGCTGCGCCGGTCCTAAGCCATCTCGGCAAGGACGATGAGTACTGGCAACACGAGTTGATATACAGGGACAACGTCCACTATGCATCGGGACATGGCTGTGCAGTCAGCTGGAAGGGCGATATCCCAGAGGAAATCGGCACCAGCTGGCTACCCGTCCAAGAAGTCATGAAGGCCTCCCCCGATATTGACGAACTCAAGAGTACATCAGCCCTCGACATGGTCTATCTTGGAACGGAAGACCCAGAGAGCGTCTTGGCCGAACTAGAAATCCTCCCCGCCGCGTACTGCGACTGGATAGAAAAACAAGAAAAAAGGGTAGAAGCGATCGTCGAGCGATTCGATCGGAAAAGACAGGATAAAATCCGCCATGCCGCCGAGATTAACCTCGAGAACTGCAGGAAACAGAGCCGGCGCATGATCGAAGGTATTACCCTGCTCAGGGAAACCCCTGCGTTGATGCAGGCATTCCAGCTTGCCAACAGAGCCATACTGAAAAATATTGAGCTGGGGACCCTGAAAAAAGGCAACGCTTTCAACTTCGCCCCAAGGTGGCGGCCGTTCCAGCTAGCCTTTATCCTGCTAGCACTTCCCTCATCGGTTGACCCGTCCCATCCCGACAGGGATATCATGGAACTTATCTGGTTCCCGACCGGCGGCGGAAAGACCGAGGCCTATCTTGGCCTGACGGCGGTACTGATGTTCAACAGATACCTGACTGCAGCAAGTCCAACACAGGCTGCCGGTACTGCAGTCATCACCCGCTACACCCTCAGGCTGCTCACTATCCAGCAGTTCGAACGTGCCGCGCTGATGATATGTGCAGCCAACTTGGTCAAGGCCTCCGTCAGAAAACTTTCAAAATACAAGGATTTCGATATCGGCCTTTTCGTCGGCGGTAATGCAACACCCAACCAGCTGCAGAAGGCCAAGGATTTACTCTCGAGTATCGGGGATGACCAGCAGGTCACAACACTGCCAATCCAGGACTGCCCGGTTTGCGGAACGAAACTCGATATCTCGCACCAAAAGATCATCGACAAGAGCTTGATCACCTGGTGCCCTTCCGAAGCCTGCCGCCACGGGACAGAGCATAACCCGCTCCCCGTGCTGTTCGTCGACGAACAAATCTATGACAGTCCGCCAACTTTCCTGATCGGTACCGTCGATAAGTTCGCCAACATGCCGTTTACACCAAAGATGGCAAAATTGCTCGGCAGGAATACCGGAGCCCTTCCCCTCCAGCTGATCATCCAGGATGAGCTTCACCTTATCAGTGATGCACTCGGAACAGTGACTGCGCTGTACGAGACAGCCATCGACGAGATAGCCAGCAACAATGGCAATCCGGTCAAAATTATCGGCTCGACTGCAACCATCAGGAGGGCTGAACAGCAGATCCGCAAGCTGTTCAATAGACGCTCGATGCAGTTCCCTTCACCATGCCTCGATGCCGACGATTCGTTTTTCTACCAAAGTGACAAGGACAACCCCGGCCGGCTATACGTTGGGATCCACGCCCAGGGCCGCTCGCCGAAACATACCCTTGCCAGGCTGTCAGCCAACTGCCTGCAGGCTGCCGAATACACAGGGGCGGACACCAGGGATAGGTTCCACACCCTGGTTATGTACTTCAACAGCCTCAGGGAGCTCGGTGGTACCTTGCTGCTGCTTGAGGATGACGTTCCCAGGTACCTCGAGGCTATCAAGGTCGACCCTGGTGTAGGCCGCAGGACCATCTCCCGCTTTACGGAATTGACCAGCAAGCTCACCCCTGCCGAAATCCCTGAAATATTGAGCGACCTGCAGGAAAGCTGGCCAGCGGACGCGGACAGCACACGTGAACCGATTGATGCCGTACTCGCCACCAATATGATATCGGTGGGCGTAGATGTCTCGAGGCTGGGCATGATGATCGTCAACGGTCAGCCCAAGAATACGTCCGAGTATATCCAGGCCTCAAGCCGTGTCGGACGAGACGCCGGCAGCTCGGGTATCGTCTTCACCCTATACAATTGGACCCGCCCGAGGGACCGCTCACATTACGAACGATTCCAGAGCTACCACCGCAGCTTTTACCGTCACGTCGAAAACAGCAGTGTGACACCGTTCGCCTCGCGTGCCAGGGACCGTGCGCTGCATGCCGTACTGATCGCCATGGCAAGGCTCACCATCCCCGAGCTCCTGCCCAACGAGAGCGCCGTCCGTATCACCGAACAGCCCATCAGGACGAAAGTCAGGGAGCTGATGAAAGTTATCAGGCGCCGTGTTTCGGCAACCGAGCAGGACGAACTCTGTGATACCGAGGATCACCTCGAGGATATCCTCGCTGACTGGCTGGCCCTTGCTAAAAGAGGCAGTGCGCTCTGTTGGAAGGAAGACAAAAAGAGCAATGTTCCCTTCCTGCTCAGAAGGCCAAGCCCCGAAGCGCACCAATGGCAAATGCAGGGCTCCGTGCGTGATGTGGAGAGCCCAGTAAAAATTAGTATGTATATCCGAGACTAGACAATGGCCACATTCAGACGAAAAAGAACCCAACAGGTACGTAGGGCACTTCCCTCCACCACCGTCAACCAGAGCCAGAGCGTGACCACCTTCAGTGTTGGATCGCTGCTGGAAGTCAGATCCCAGAAAGGCAAGCGGACAAGAACCGCGTCGGCAATCGTCAACGGACTCGATATGTGGCCTGAAGACAAGCTTTTCGATGTTGCCGAACCCGATCTCTGCCAGATGCTGGAGATAGAGGCTCTTAAGTCTCCCCCGACGGAAGACAGCAAGCTGTCCCTGCCGGCCAAGCGCTTCCCGCAATGGCTGGAGTGCAGCCATTGCCACAGGCTCGGTTATGTTGGTCAGCAATTCGACGAGCAGCAGGACGGCATCCCAACCTGTGCCAGCAACAACTGTGACGGCTGGGGCATCCCTACCCGTTTGCTGGCTGTATGTTATGAGGAAAACCATGGCCACGGGCACCAATCCGAATACCATATCGATGACTTCCCATGGAGCTACTGGGCGCACAAAGACAGTGAAAGCGGTATCTGCCAGGCCCCACGGCTTAAATTGAAGGGTTCGAGTGAAAAAACGGGCCTCGACGGCCTGCGTGTTATCTGTGATTGCGGCGCATCCAAATCACTTCGCGGTGCACTGAGTTCTGAAGCCCTCAAAGGTATCAGGTGCAAGGGGAACCAACCTTGGCTGAACAGCAGCAACGAATGTAGCCATTCGATGCGCGCACTGCTGAGGGGGGCATCTAACGTATACTTTCCTGTCACCGCGTCGACAATATCAATACCACCGAACTCCAGTCACCTGTTGCAAATGCTGAAAAGGACGGAATTCAAAAAATTCCTGACGCTTGTTGAGAACGGCGCCCAGTCCCCCTCAGAACTTGCAGACATGCTGCTCCCCTTCCCTGAATTTGTCGCTTTCGACAAAAAACAACTCGAGAAGGCCATCGATACACTCTGCGGTCAGCACACCGCAGCCAGAACCGAACAGGAACGAAAGCGCGACGAGCGGGAAGCCCTTATCGCTGATTACCCCGAGAACGAAGAGTCAGCAGGCCTGGATGATTTCGAGGTAGAAGTTCAGCAACGTGATACCCTTGATGAATGCGACCGTAGACTATCCAACTATTTCCAGGGGATCTCGCTTGTTCACAGGTTGCGGGAGGTCGTCGCCTTCCGGGGGTTCACCCGCCTCGAAAGCCCGATGACCGCCAACAAATATTCGATGCGATGCGCACCGATCTCAACCTCGAAGAAGAGCTGGCTGCCGGCTATAGAAAACCGCGGCGAAGGGATATATATCGAACTGGACCAAGAGCGGCTGCAAAAATGGGAAGTCAGACCGGAAGTTATGGCGCGCGCAGCAACACTCAACGACAACTACCTCGATTCGGCCCAATCGAATGTCGAGAGCGGAGAGGCGCTGGAGATCACACCGAGGTTCATACTTCTCCACACCCTATCCCACCTGCTTATAAGGCAGCTCTCATTGGAGTGTGGCTACTCTAGCGCATCGCTAAAGGAGAGGCTCTATTTCTCCGATGACTACTGCGGGGTACTGATCTCGACAGCATCACCCGCCTCTGACGGAACACTTGGTGGGCTTGTCAGGCAGGGCCTGCCAAATAACTTTGCCAACACATTGACCGGCGCCCTCGGCGATGCCTCCTGGTGCTCATCCGACCCGCTCTGCATTGAGAGCGAAGGACAAGGCAATGATGCCCTCAACCTTGCAGCATGCCACGCCTGCTCGCTCGTATCGGAAACGTCCTGCGAATACCGCAACCTATTCCTCGATCGCGGTCTGGTCATCGGCACACTGGACCACCCCGATATTGGGTTCTTCAGTGACATGATCTAACGAAACAGGCCGCCCAAGTTGGCGGCCTATTCTTTACCGGTCAAAACATTCGCACCCGTAAATATGGCTAGGTTTGCTTCACCCATCATTGAGCCATATGATAAATGGAAACATATAAATTGGTAGATTTATGCCCTCTACGGACATACAGCATCAGCTCATCAACTGGTATTCCCATCGACACCCTGGTTGGCAGCTAAAAACCAGTAATAGACCGGCATCAGAAGATTCTCTTACTTGGCTCAAGCAATTGGAGAGTAAGCTCCTAGCGCCAATAGCAAAGGAGTTCGGCAATATCACCATAACTTACGGCTTCACTTCGCATGAGCTAATAAGGAAGGTTTTGAAGGAGTCCCCTGCACATATTGCCCCTGACCTCGATCAACATGCCGCTCATGAAGTGAACACAAAAGGTACCCGAATTTGCAAAAGAGACGGTGCTGCCTGTGATACTTATATCGACGGTTTTGAAAACCAGATGCAGGTCATTGCACGCTATATCATTGAGAACTTAGAGTTTGATAGGCTGTACTTTTACGGAAGCTCAAGGCCTTTACACATTAGTGTCGGCCCTAAAAAAAGTCACTTTGTACAACTCATGACAACACGAGCCGATGGCAAACGTCATCCCGGTAAGCGTGGTGTTGGCAAAGATGCACTAAAATTAATCGAAATATCAGAGTAATAGTGAGTAGGATATGGATTCACAACAATTTAATCAGCTGGTAAAACGCTCATCATTTTGATGTTCTGAAAACTATATTACTACCCAGATGAGCTGCGTAAATGAGCACCTCTCCCCACAATACGACTATTGCCAGCTCATAACACCTGCTACCACTTTGCTACGCACACATCTCCAGCAATTCTTTATTTCCTCTAATAATTCATATTCAGAAGTCATTAGCAGTCTCTAGTGGTATAATGATATGTTGAATAATATACCTTGAGTGATGATTAAGTGAATTATTATGATCTAAATGCAAATAGCTTTTTTGCTGGAACAGTGAATGTGGACATGTCTTCCATATACAAAAAGTTTGAAACTTTACTTCCTGAACAGTCAAAAATTCTTGATGCAGGTTGTGGTTCTGGGCGCGATAGTCTTTATTTTACTCAAAATGGTCATTTTGTTGATGCGTTTGACTCAAGTACTGAGCTAGTAAAGCTAGCAAGTATTCACTCATCTTTGAATGTTATAAACAGTACTTTTTTACAGTACAACAATGACTCTTTATACGATGGAATATGGGCTTGTGCTTCACTTCTTCACGTCTCTAAACAAAACCTTCCAAATACATTCAATCACCTTGGCAACCTACTTCGAAATAGTGGTGTTTTTTATTGCTCTTTTAAATATGGGATCAAAGAAGTTGAAAGAGATGGTCGAACATTTACTGACCTAACTGAAGACAAACTTGCCGAAGTTTTAGCAAACACAGACCTGAGTGTTAATGAAGTGTGGCAAACAAGAGACTTAAGGCCTGGTCGAGTTAATGAGAAATGGCTAAATGCTATTTTGGTAAAGGCCTAAAATAGGAATTAGCAAATGCCAAATCAATCACTTACTCTTCACAATAACCTATTAACAACCGGTGGAGATGATCCTCTCTTACCTCAGTTAATACACGCTATCAATCATGCAACTGAAGTTGAAATTGCAGTTTCCTTTATTCAACCTTCAGGCCTTGATTTACTGCTACCTAGTATCCATGAGGCTATTGAACAAAAAGCATGTCACAAACGTCCTTTTAAGCTAAGGATATTAACTTCTGACTATCTTCATATTACTCATCCTATAGCATTACGTTCCCTTGTTGAACTAACTAATGATGAAGAAATAGAAGTTAAAATTTTTGAATCGAATAACCGTAGCTTTCATCTAAAATCATACATTTTTGTTCGTACAGATGATTCTCATTCATTTTTCAATGGCACTGCATTTATAGGTTCAAATAATATAAGTAAAAGCGCACTAACAGATGCGCATGAATGGTGTCTACGCCTTGACTATATCTCACCCGATGACTCCCCTCAGGCAAATCAGTTTTACAATATTCGCAACCAGTTTAATAATATCTTCAACCATTCATCATCCAAACCTATTACAGATTTGTGGATAGACAATTATATTAAACGTCGAACACCTCCTACACTATCTGTGGTTGGTGATTCTAGTTTTCTTGATGAAGAAGCATATGTTCCAAACTCAGCCCAAATCGAGGCTCTTGATGCACTAAATTTATCCCGATTATCAGGTAACATTCGTGGCTTAGTCGTTATGGGAACAGGAATGGGTAAAACCTGGTTGTCAGCATTTGACGCAAAGCAAATTGATGCAAAGCGTGTACTTTTTGTTGCTCATAGAGAAGAAATATTAACACAAGCGCTAGCAACTTTTGCTAAATTGTGGCCCGAAAAATCAGCTGGATATTACCACGGTAAAGCTAAAGAGCTAAACAAAGATATGCTTTTTGCATCAGTTCAAACGTTAGGTCGTGAAGAACATCTCAATAATTTCAAATCAAACTACTTTGACTATATTGTGGTTGACGAATTTCATCATGCAAGTGCAAATACTTACCTGAAAATACTCAACCATTTTGAACCTAAATTCTTACTTGGTTTAACTGCAACTCCTGAACGAACTGACCAAGCTAATATCTTATCTCTTTGCCATGATAATTTGGTATTCGAGCGAAATTTAGTTCATGGCATTAACGAAGAAATTTTAGTACCATTTCACTACTATGGAGTATGGGATGAGTCCGTAGATTATCAAGAAATTCCATGGAGGAATGGTAAGTTTGATCCAACTGAATTAGACGCACAATTTGCTACTACTGGTAGAGCTAAACATATATTTAAGCACTGGGAAAACAGACAGCAGTCTAGGACCCTAGCCTTTTGCATATCAAAAAAGCACGCCGATTTTATGGCTGAGCAATTTAACCAAATTTATAAATACAAAGGTTATAGTGCTCTATCTGTTCATAGTGATTCACCTGTTCGTCGAAATGAGGCCTTGAACTTATTAGATGCTGGAGATGTTCAAATTCTGTTCTCTGTTGACCTATTTAATGAAGGAACTGATTTACCATCGATCGATACTGTGTTGATGCTTCGACCAACTGAGTCAAATATTATTTTTATTCAACAACTTGGTCGAGGTCTTCGTAGACACAGCGAAAAAACACACCTTGTTGTATTAGATTTCATTGGTAACCACCGTTCTTTTTTAAATAAGTGGGATGTTCTTGGTATTAAGGATGTCTCAGAAAGTACAAAGTTTGATGGAAGCTCGATTGCTAGTCCACATCTAGGGAATGGCTGTTTTCTTAATATTGATCTCCAAGTAATAGATTTTTGGAAAGAAATAACTAAAAAACTACGTTACTCTGCTGAAGAAGATTTTGAAAACCTCACAAACCACCTTGGACATAGACCAAGAGCAGTCGAATTTTATCGTGCAGGGTATGACTTTAAAAAGGTTAATAAGCAACATGGTAGTTGGTTAGAGCTCATTGCGAGTATGACCGATGATTCTGACTTGAAGTTACTTGTTAGTAATCATAGAGATTTCTTTTTAGAGGCGATTCAAAAAATGAGCATGACAAAATGCTTTAAAGCCGTTTTATTGGAGGCATATCTCGAACTTGATGGTTTTAATTCACCTCCATCTGTTGAAGCATTAGCAACAAAAAGTTGGCAGGTTCTATCTAGATATCCGCAACTGCAGAACTCCGATCTATCTAAAAAAAATCAATCTCTTAAGCCTGACTCAAAAGAATGGTTAAAATATTGGCTCGACAATCCAATTAACGCATTTACTGGAGGAAATAGTAATAAGAGCACAGTATGGTTTAACAATTTGGATGGAAAACTAGAAGCTAATTTCAAGGTTGATTTGTCGTTATTGAACTCTTTTAATGAATTTACAAAAGAGCTTATTGACTTACAACTTGCTAAATACTCAGACAGGTAAGTATTTGAACAACATTTAATATTTCT
>NZ_JACSOF010000107.1:0-23351 GCF_014349205.1 Photobacterium sp. BZF1 | reverse complement strand
CAATACAAATTGCAACACCCCGTGGAGGGGTTCCCGAGTGGCCAAAGGGAGCAGACTGTAAATCTGCCGGCACTGCCTTCGATGGTTCGAATCCGTCCCCCTCCACCATCATTCCAAGCCAGTAGCGCAAGCTACTGGCTTTTTTCATGCCCTTTGCCTATGCTTTTTCGAAGCAACATCTACACCACCAATAAGATCAAGTTTTTACTTTTAAATCACAAACCTGACTGACTTATTTGGCTATGTAGCTTATGTATGCCTATGATTCAATCAGTAGCATATGGTTTGGGATAGGGAAATGCCAAATAATCAAAGCCAGTCAAATACACAGTCGCTGCCCCTGCACGCAGTGAAAGCCTTGATTGTCGACGATCAGCGCCTCGCTACCACTATGCTCAAATCTATTTTGTTGCAGTTTGGACTTACCCATGTCGATACCGCACTTGATCACCAACAAGCCCAACAACACTGCCAGCATAATGCCTTTGATCTGCTGCTGATTGATTACCATCTTGAAGGGCCACTAACAGGTACAGAGTTAATCAACCTGCTGCGCCGCAAAAAACTGATTTCTCCCTACTGCGGCATCATAATGATATCCGGCGACCATTCTGCCGAAGTGATTTTAACCAGTATGTCGGTAGAGCCTGATAGCTTTATGGCCAAGCCAATCACGGCTGAAATGGTCAAAACCAAGCTAGTGGCAACACTCCATGAGTGTGCCCTGCGAACTCCAGTGTACAAGGCCATCATTAACCAAGACCGAAAAAAAGCGATTACCCTTTGCAAAAAGCAGTTGATGCATGCCGGCTATCACCACAAGCTTGAAGGACTATTGCTCGATTTACTGATCGAAGATGGGCAATGGCTACAAGCTGAAAAGTACGCCAATATATTGAAAAAACACCACCCATCGCCAAAACTCAGCCTGATCCTGGCAAAGATCCTCCAGCACAATAACCAACTTAAGGCAGCCATTCATTTGCTTGAGTGCCAACTTCAGCAATCCCCCCTGCACATTGAACTTTATGACTACCTAGCCATCTTCCAGGAACAAGACAAAGCCTACTATGATGCGCTGGAGTCAGCACAAAAAGCGCTGAAACTCACACCCAGCATTAGCCACCGTGCGTTAAAGGTTGCACAGTTGGCGGCAGATCTCGACCGGAGTGATCAAGTCATCAAGGCAGGAAATAGCCTTGCCAACCACCTACCGATCATTGATGTCGACTGGATCATCTGTTTGGCTGAATATATGGCGATCTTCGAGCAGCTGTATTTCACCCAAACATCCCTTGCCAACCGGCAGCGGCTCAAAATAGAACTACAGCGGATCAATGACAGGGCCCACTCAAGGGTAATGGCAGCGCAAGAGCCATTTTTGACTACCTACAGCCATATCGTAATGAGTCGCTTGTTGTTAGGTAATACCCAGCCATTAAAGGCCAAGCGCAGGATGCTACTCGGGTTATCCCAGTTCTTCGATAAAATCCCTAAGCTGCCATCCGTGGTAATCGCTGACACCCTACCGCTTTTGGTGCATTTTGGTGAAACCCAACTCATCAACACCTGCATGCAGGCGATAGAAAAACGCAACCGTTTCGATGGCCATAGCCAAAATCGCCTTAACGATATCAAACAGCAAACCCACCTTACCGAGCGGATCAAGCAACTTGAGCTCCAATTGAAAGAGGCTTTCAGGCTATTGCCAACATCGCCGCAACAAGCCTTTGTCCGCTACCAGAACATTGTCCATGAATACCCGCTTTGCAGCGAAGCGAATCTGGGTTACCTCCAATGTATGCTGGAGTTAAATGTTGGCAATGAAGCCGACATTAAGCACAGTCTGAAGGCCATCAGCTCAATGCCATTGCCCGGAGATCTTGAAACCTGGCGCAAACAGGTGTTAGAAGGAATGACCAGCAAGAAAGCGTCACCGCAACAACACAAAGTTGCCCTTACCTACAAAAAACAAACCCAGCGTTTCCTTGAATCAGAAAACACTGGGTAGATAGAGCGGCAAGACTTAAATTAGCTTTTCACGACCATGTGGTGTGAGTAAATCCAATTCCGGACCTTTGGGAACAATTCCTGTCGGGTTGATCATATTGTGGCTGAAGTAGTAATGGCGCTTGATATGGTACATATCGACCGTTGCCGCGACGTCAGGATATTGGTACAGCTCTTTAAGGTACCCCTGTATATGCGTGTAATCAGCAATGCGCTTGAGGTTACATTTGAAGTGGCCGACATAAACTGCATCAAACCGCACCAAAGTCGTGAACAGACGCCAGTCTGCTTCAGTCAGCCTATTGCCAACCAAGTAACGGCTAGATGCCAAATGGCTATCCAACTTATCTAATGCATTGAAAAGGCTGTCAAATGCCGCCTCATAAGCCTCTTGTGCCGTTGCGAACCCACAGCGGTACACCCCATTGTTAATATTGGGATAGATAAATTCATTCCACTGTTCAATGTCTTGGTGAAGCTCTGTTGGGTAAAAATCTTGCTGATCGCCCGTAATATCATTGAACGCAGTATTGAACATCCGGATGATCTCAGATGATTCATTACTAACAATAGTTTCGGTTTTCTTATCCCATAAAACTGGAACTGTCACCCTACCGGTGTAATCACCTTTGGCCTTGGTATAGATCTGGTGCAGGCACTCAAAACCGTAAAGCGGCTCAGGCTGCGAGAACTCCCAGCCTTTGCTACGCATATCTGGGCTAACCACAGTAACATCAATATGTGGGGCTAAGCCCTTGAGTGCGCGGAAAATCAAAGTGCGGTGTGCCCATGGGCAAGCCAATGAAACGTAAAGGTGATAACGGCCTGATTCAGCCTTGAACCCAGGTTCACCATTGGGGCCGGCACTGCCATCGGCAGTGAGCCAGTTTCTGAACCCCGCATCCTCACGGACAAACTCACCTTTGTTATTTTCAGTGTCGTACCAGACGTCGTGCCACACACCTTTCACTAGCTTACCCATCAGCTACTCCTCGCCTAAACCATCAACCTAAATTGAAAAACAATTTACTATGCTTCGATTATAGGTAGCGGCTCAGCAGAAGTCCGTGGACGTAAACCGAACAAGATCATCAAGTTCCTTGAACAAGTTCAACTCAAGGCTTTTGCGGCTATTTCCGGATGAACTTGTTATAGACAAACAACAGAATCAAAGCGCCAAATGTCGCCGTCACCAGGCTCCCGAAATTAACCCCAGTAGCGGCACCTAGGCCAATGAAAGAACCGACCCAGCCACCGACAAACGCACCCGCGATGCCTAGCCCTATAGTGGCAAGCCAGCCACCACCATCATCACCTGGCATCAACCATTTCGCCAATGCACCGGCAATCAAACCCAATATGATCCACGAAATAAATCCCATGCTTTATCCTCGCAATCTATCATTTGGAAAGTACCTGATTGAGCTTAGACAAGGTCACACAATATGCACAATGGCAGGTCTATCCCAAATGATTTCGAGCAGCAGTTTACTCCTAATTGCACTAACCTTATAAACCACATGGCTTAATCTTCCAAAGCCTTCCCAGCGTGAGGACGATGTGTATGTTGAACAAACTGACGATTGGCCTTTTTATCCTTTTGGCATCTCTACTAAGTGGTTGTGGTGACCCAGCACCACCGGCTTCTACTCCGGAGCCAGAGGAGAGTGCTGAAGTTATGGATACCACTGAGGGTTCAGACGTTCCAGCAGAATCTGAAAACGACGAAGAAACTGAAATGGATGAAGAATCAGAGGAGCCAGAAACAGAAAGCGCAGATGACGACAGCTACTAACTAACCTCCTCTTGCACCTAGCCTCCAAAGGTTAACTGACACACCTAGCCTTTGGGGGTTACCCCTAGCCCTTTCCAATCAGTCACTCACTTCCGAACCCGGCTGAGTTCTGAAAGGTAATGGACAACAAATCGACTTTGTCACACAGACACCCGCCAATTTGCGCTAAATGGTGGTAACATCGATGAATTACAGCAGGTTTTGCCTAAGAAGCCTTTACTATCAAGGACACCAAAATCAATGAAAGTCATCTCCTTCAATATCAACGGCCTTCGTGCTCGCCTACACCAACTGCAAGCTTTGATCGACAAACACCAGCCAGACGTGATTGGCCTGCAGGAAATCAAAGTCCACGACGAAGCTTTCCCGATCGAAGATGTCGAAGCCATGGGATACAAGGTTTACCACCATGGCCAGAAAGCCCACTACGGTGTCGCTATGCTGTGCAAGCAGGAGCCGGTCGAGGTACGCAAAGGCTTCCCAACTGATGACGAAGAAGCCCAACGCCGGATGATCATGGCAACCTTCGAACAGGAAGATGGCCGTAAGGTAACAGTACTCAATGGCTACTTCCCACAGGGTGACAATATTAGCCATGAAACCAAGTTCCCGGCCAAAGAGAAGTTCTACGCCGATCTGATGACCTACCTCAACGATCACCACAACAATGACGAAGAAGTGATTGTGATGGGTGATATCAATATCAGTCCGATTGATCTGGATATTGGTATCGGCCCAGCCAATGCCAAGCGCTGGCTTAAAACCGGTAAATGTTCATTCCAGCCTATCGAGCGCGAATGGCTCAAAACATTGATGGACTGGGGCTTTGTCGATACCTTCCGACAGCTTCACCCAGACGTTGATGACAAGTTCTCGTGGTTTGACTACCGTTCGAAAGGCTTTGTTGATAACCGTGGCCTGCGCATTGATGTGGTATTGGCAACGCCTTCACTGGCTGAGCGCTGTATTGAAGCGGGTATCGACTATGAATTGCGCGGTATCGAAAAGCCGTCTGATCATGCACCTATTTGGTCCACTTTCAAATAAAAGCAGATAAGACATATCTCTCAGTGAGAGGGGGCAACCCCTCTTGCTGGCAATGCATTGCACACGTTGACTCACAAGGAAAGAAGATGAAACTGTTTGTATTTGATCACTGCCCTTTCTGTATCAAAGCCATGATGGTAGCCGGCCTGAAAAAAGCCGACATCGAACTGGTTTACCTGCAAAACCATGATGTGGATGCCCGCATTGACAAAGTCGGTGCCAACCTAGTGCCTATTCTGCAAAAAGAAGATGGCAGCTACATGGCTGAAAGCCTAGACATCGCCGCCTACATCGATGCTATTGATGGCAACCCTGTTCTGGCAACCGGCAGCAACGATGACAACATCAGCGCTTGGTCAGATATCGCCCGCCCATACAGCAGCCGTTTGCTCTACCCGCGCTGGATGAAGGTCGATCTGCCTGAATTCCAATGCGAAGAAGCCAAAGCTTGGTTTACCAAGAACAAAACAGCCATGATCGAGCAGGACTTTGATGATGCCTTTAGCAAGTCAGATGAATACCTAACAGAGCTCAATGCCTCTTTCGCTAAGCTGTCGTGGCTACAACTCCCATCAGAGCGAAACAATGTGTTGAGTTATGATGACGTCAACCTGTTCCCGGCACTGCGCAACCTGACCGTGGTGAAAGGGGTCCAGTTCCCAACCCGTATCCGCCAGTATATCGACGAAGTGGCAGCACTGACATCCACATCACTGTACGACGATATCGCGGTTTAAACACAAGCAATGGCTTTTAACCCATAAAACGAAGCCCAGCCAATTGGCTGGGCTTCGATTGTCCGTTACAACCGCTTTTGAACCCTACGACAATGGACGCATGTGTCTCATAAAGCGTCCCTCTAGCTTGCGGAAGCCCCACAAGATGACAAATGTCAGTACCATGTAAAACATACCGGCAAAGAGGTAAGACTCGAACGGTGCATAGTAACGGGAGTTAACAATCTTCGCCGCGCCAGTCAGGTCAACAATGGTCACAATACCGGCTACTGCCGAGCCATGAAGCATGAAGATCACCTCGTTACTGTAGGCCGGCAAGGCGCGTCGCAGTGAGCTTGGCAGAATAATACGACGGAAAGCTTGGGCCGGGCTCATGCCATACGCCTTAGCTGCCTCAATTTCACCTTTTGGCATACTGTTGATGGAACCACGGACAATTTCAGCCGTGTAGGCAGCAGTATTGAGTACGAAGGCCACCAACGCACAGAACCATGCATCTTGCCAAAGTGTTCCTTGTACAACAATAACTTGGCTAAGCCCGTAGTAAATCAAATACAACTGGATCAGCAGCGGTGTACCGCGGAAGAAGTAGATAAATGCCCAAGCAGGGCCATATACCAACGGCATCTTGCTGTTGCGGGCAATCCCGATAGGAATGGCGATCACCAAGCCAATCACCAGTGCAGCGGCAACCATCCAAACTGTGGTGTACAAGCCCTGCCAATAAATCGGCCACGAGTCGGCCAGAATACTGAAGTCCATAGCTACCTCGTGTGAATGCTGAATTTACGCTCCGCCCACTTGAGACCTGAGGTCGAGAGCGAAGTGAAAAGAAGGAAAATAACCGCTACTGCCATGTAAAAAGTAAATGGCATCTGGGTTGTACCGGCGGCAAGTGCCCCTTTACGGACCATGTCATCAAGGCCAATAACAGAAACCAGTGCTGTGGTTTTGAGCAATACCAACCAGTTATTACCAAAGCCAGGCAAAGCATGCCGTATCATCTGCGGCAACAGGATCCGGCGGAAAGAAAGGAAACTGCTCATCCCGTAGGCTTTACCTGCCTCAAGCTCGCCTTTATCGACGGCGAGGATCGCACCACGGAAAGTCTCTGCCATGTAGGCACCAAAAATAAAACCAATCGTCAGGATCCCGGCGATAAACGGGCTGATCTCAACATAATCGGGTAAATAGGCGGTCCACTCATGGTTGGGATCCGATGACGTGAAATACTCATTCAGAAACTCGTTGATCCGGTAGAGGCTGTCGTTGAGCAGCATTTGCCCACCGAAAAAGATCAGCATCATTAGAACCAGATCAGGAATACCGCGGATCACCGTGGTATAGAAGGTGGCGATGGCCCTTGCCGGGCGATACGGAGATAACTTGGCCAGCGCGCCCAGCATGCCCAATATCATTGCCAGCACCAGTGATAATAGAGCGACCTGTAGGGTGATCCATGCCCCTTCCACCAGTGACCACTCATAACCTTTCAAATCAATCAAAAGGAAGCTCCTTCTTACTGCTTAGGAGAGTGATCCCAAAGTAGAGCCCTTTGGGATCACAGCAAAGTTTCTACTGATTAGTCACCGTAAACATCGTAAGCAAAGTACTTAGAAGCAATTTGCTGGTAAATACCTTTCTCGCGCAGAGACTTGATCGCTTCATCAAGCTGCTTGGTCAGATCTTTGTCTTGCTTACGAACAGCAATACCCATACCTTCACCGAACCACTTCGGATCTGTTAACGACGGGCCAATAAACTCATAACCCTCACCGCCCGGCTTGTTGATCAAACCTTCTTCAAGTGCTGAAGCATCACCCAAAACAGTTGCGATACGGCCTGCTTTCAGATCAAGGTAAGCGTCATCAAATGAACCGTAGCGAACAATCTCAACCGCGCCGCCAAAGTTATCTGTCAGGTACTTATCATGGGTAGTCGCACGCTGAACACCGACTTTAACGCCTTTCAGGCCTTCTTTGGTGAAGTCAAGCTCAGTGCCTTTTTTGGCAACAAACTTATTAGGAATTTGGGCGTACTTACCAGTGAAATCAACACGCTTCTTACGCTCTTCGGTAATAGACATAGCAGCGATAATGGCATCGTACTTACGCGCGAGTAGCGATGGGATGATACCATCCCAATCCTGAGAAACGATCTGGCACTTGGCTTCCAGCTCTTTACACAGTGCATTGGCCATATCCACATCAAAACCGCGAAGCTCACCGTTTGGCTCCGTCCAGCTAAATGGAGGATAAGCACCCTCGATACCAAAACGCACGGTGTTCCACTCTTTTGCCTGTACGGCTGTGGTACCTAAAGCTGTCACAACGGCTGCCGCCAAAATCCATTTTTTCATTGTTTACTCCTGCTGTACTTTTTTAGTCTGTTGTTTGCATGTCATTGCTGCGACCCTTTCTTCGCTGACTCCCCATCCCCAAACAGGTCATCATGGATCGCTAGTTCGCTTATTTAATGATTAATAAATTGATGAAATAAATTGCTGGAGACGCTCTGACTCAGGGTTGGAGAATAGCTTGGCAGGATCGCCTTGCTCTTCTACTTTGCCCTGATGCAAGAACATCACCTGGTTAGACACATCACGGGCAAAGGCCATTTCATGGGTCACCACCAACATGGTCCTGCCTTCTTGTGCCAAATCCTGCATTACCCCTAGCACCTCTCCCACTAACTCTGGGTCAAGGGCCGACGTCGGTTCATCAAACAGCATCACTTCAGGATCTACCGCCAGTGCACGGGCAATAGCGGCACGCTGCTGCTGTCCACCGGATAGGTGGCCAGGGTAATAATTGCGGCGTTCATACAAGCCGACTTTTTTCAGTAATGCTTCACCACGTTCAATGGCCTCAGCTTTTGGTACACCGAGCACATGCACGGGTGCCTCAATGACATTGCCGAGCACTGTCATATGCGACCATAGATTGAAACCTTGGAAGACCATTGCTAGGCGTGAACGAATGCGCTGTACTTGTTTTTCGTCAACAGGAAGAAATTCTCCCTGTCGATTATTTTTCATTTTAATCAATTCACCATTAACCCAGATCTCGCCCTGAGTCGGTGTTTCAAGTAGGTTGATACAACGCAGAAAAGTACTCTTCCCAGAACCGGACGAGCCAATAATTGAAATTACATCACCACGGTGGGCCGTTAACGATATGCCTTTTAAGACTTCATTCTGGCCAAAAGACTTATGCAGATCCCTTACATCAAGCGCCACTTCACCTGCCATGTGCGCCAACTCCTGTTACTCCGTGAATTACCAATATCCCTTCACCGCATATTTCAATGGTGGGATTCAACGTGCCCAAATGAGCAAAAGATTGCCTGTTTTGCGAACACTTTTATCGACGGTATCACTAGAAATAAAATTTGGCAACATTTCATTAACTAGCACAAAGCAAGAATAACCAGTCAAGTTTTTAGAATAAAGCGTCAATATGGCGACTTTTCACCTACATTGAACTATTTACCTGCTTGGGGTAATTTAATTGGAAAAACACATAGCCGGATGAAATATGTCTGTTAAATCAATAATTACAATAAATTCAACGTCATCAAAGCAGCACGTAATCAAGGTGTTAATGCTTGTTTTTAGCACATTTTATCCGTTTAGCTATGCATTTTCCGCCCAGCCACAATCTGTAACAATTCTTACCGTTGTGCCGGAGTATAAAGATGCGGTAACCGCCAACTTTAACCCCTTTTCAAAAGGCAGCATGCCTACAACGCATGAGTTTATGTTTGAGCCCTTGGTGATTTTCAATACGCTGCAAAATAACAAGCCAGAATACCGCCTAGCGACTCACTACCAACTCGATAAGGATTTAATGGGGATCAGTTTTTCGCTTCGGGACGGGGTGCGCTGGTCTGATGGAAATCCATTCAGCGCCGATGACGTGATTTTCTCTTTCTCCATCGCGCTTAAATATCCAGAACTTGACTCACATGGCATTGGACAATGGGTAGAGTCGATAGAAAAGCGCAACAAAAACGAGGTCTACTTCAGGTTAAAGAAGCCCAACGCCCTGGTTGCCTACACGCTGGTATTGCTCCCAATCGTGCCCAAGCACCAATGGCAGGCGATTGATAATTATGCGCATTTTACCAATCCAACGCCTATCGGCACTGGGCCGTTTACCGAAATCAAAGAGCTGGACGAAAACGGCTACCTGCAATGTGCTAATCCTGCGTATTGGCAGGCAGAGAAATTGCACATCGATTGCCTGCGCTATCCCAAAGTCACCACCAACGACGATTTTATTTCGCGTATATCCAAAGGTGAGTTTGACTGGACCGGCAGCTTTATTCCCGATATCGAACGCCACTACGCCTCGTACTCACCCGACTTCAAGTACTGGCTGCCACCAGCCAGCAACGTCAGCCTGATGTTCAACTTTAAAACCGCCGATCCCGCTATTCGGGAACTGTTCAGCAAGGTCGAATTCCGCCGGGCCGTTTCAATGACCCTACAACGCCAATTGTTGATTGATATTGCCGCTTTTGGCCAAGGTGAGCCATCGCGCTATGCGTCAGGAATGAGCGAACGTTTCCGTTCATGGGCCGATCCGATCATCACCGAGAAATACCTCCCCTTTATGACCTACAACCCGATGCTGGCGCAGGACTTGCTCGACAGTATCGATGTTGTCGACAGCAATGGGGACGGATGGCGCGAGTTGCCCGGGGGAAAACCGCTGGCGTTGACTATTCTCACGCCCAACGGCTGGTCTGATTTCAATACGACTGCGCAGCTAATCAGTGAAATGCTGATCCGTGTCGGTATTAAAGCCACACCGATCCAAGCTGACTTCCAACAGTTCAACGATCAACTTGCCCATGCGGATTACCAGCTGGCTATTACTAACTATCCGCAAGGCCCAACTCCGTTTAAATATTTTGATATGGCTTTCAATAGTACCTATCAGGCCCCCCATTACCCACGCTATGCAATGCATTATTACCAGAACCCACTGGTCGATAAGTTGCTGACACAATTCCCGATTGCCGAAACCAACCAGCAACGCCACCAAATCATCCGGGACCTCAACCAGATCATTGCTAACCAGCAGGTCACTGTACCGCTCTATAACACAGTGGAATTCTATCAGTACAACACCAGCCGCTTCGAAGGCTGGTTTAACAAGGACAATCCCGTCGCCAGCCCATTAATTTGGCCCCAGGCACCAGAGCGCCTGTTACATGTCCTGAGCCTGCGGCCTAAAGAGCAGGCAGCTGAAACTGAGTAAGGGTTTACCAACCCAATAAAAAAGCGAGCCATCAGGCTCGCTTTCATCTTTGAAAATTTAAATTTAAGTTAGGCCAGCGCAGCACCAACAAATAGGATTACAACGGTAAATACTAATACTGCGATAATAAATGGCATCACCCACTTGAGGAAGCGCTCATAAGGTATTTTGGCCAAGGCCAAGCCGGCCACCAAACTACCCGCCGTTGGTGCAAATAAGTTGATCCAGCCACTTGCAGACTGGTATGCCGTAATAATCAGGTCACGACCAACGCCAGAAAAATCCGCCAGCGGTGCCATCAGTGGCATAGAAACCGTTGCCAAACCTGATGTCGATGGAATGAAGAAGCTCAATACGATATGAACAAAGTATGTCACCACCACAAAGACCCCGGAGGACAACCCGGTAACCGCATCTTCTGACCAGTTCAGGATAGTATCGATAATCACACCGTTATCCATGACAACATAGATACCACGGGCAACAGCAACCACCAGCGCAACCCCTATCAGGTCTTTGGCCCCTTCGATAAAGGTTTTGATGAACTCGCCTTCAGGCATGCGGTTAATCACTGCGACCAGAATTGCGGCAGTCAGAAACAACGTTGATAGTTCATCGAACCACCACCACAAGGTTGGTAGGAAGGTTACACCCATGTCTTCCCATGGGATTACACCGTAAATCATCACCATGAAAGCACCGAAGAAGATACCCATGGTCCATTTCTGCTTAGTGGTGAACTCGCCGGTATCTTCACTGACATGGGAGAACTCATCATCGAACTCGATATCCGCCAGTACCGAATTAGATTTGTCAGCCTTCACTTTCGCTGCATAGCGCATGACAAACCAAGAGGTAAAGATCACCAACACAACCAATTGGATGAGACGCAATACGATACCGTCACCTATTTGCAACCCTGCAAAACCAGATGCAATACCGGTCGCAAATGGGTTAACGGTCGAAGCAAGAACACCGACACCAGAACCCAACAAGATGATCCCCGCAGCCACCATACGGTCATAGCCAGCGACCGCCATCACCGGCAGTATCACTGCCCAGAAGGCAACTGTTTCTTCGGCCATCCCGTAAGTAGAGCCACCCAGCGCAAACAAGGTGATCAATACCGGGATCATCATTTGCTCACGGCCACGGAACTTACGTACAATCGCCGCCACACCGGAGTCCATAGCACCGGTACGCATGGTCACGGCAAGGAAACCACCAATAACCAGTACGAACAAGGCCACATCAACGGCTTTGTGGAAGCCCTTGATCGGTGCCATCAGCACATCAATCACACCCTGAGGTGAAGACTCCAACTCCTGATAGGTCCCCGGAATAGGAAGTAACCGCTCACCGCCATCGTAATCCAATACTTCAGCTGCAGGGATCACCACATCGGTGCCATTAACCAGGTAGTCATACTTACCCGCCGGCATAACCCAAGTCAGCAAGGCAACAAGGGCAATAATGGAAAAAAGAATGGTATAAACAGTCGGCATTTTGAAAGATCGTTTCATTTTGCCAGCCTCTGTAGTCGTGGTCATAGCTCTACTCCCTGCAGCTGATAAATCGCGTTGGCATACACATTCATTGCTTTGAGCATGTCATCAATAATCAAATATTCATTCGGCATGTGCTCGACTTTGTCGCGGCCAGGGAAAATTGCCCCATAAGCCACACAGTTCGGTATCGCACGGGCATAGGTTGCCCCGCCAGATGTCATCGGCTCGCTGACCATATCCCCGCTGATTTCTTGATAGGCACTCATCAGGGTTTGGATCACCGGGCTTTCTGCAGGCATATACAAGGAAGGTAGCACATCAAATTCCTCGTAGCGTAAACCGTACTGCTCCGCGACAGCCTGAATATCGTTATCAAAGTCCGCTTTCTCGAAGGTGACCGGTACCCGGATATCTATCCCGAGCTTGCTCACCTGCTCGCTAACCTCAAGCTGGGCAACGTTAAAGGTCAACCGGCCACTGACATCTTCAACCGGGCCGAAGATCTCTTTTGCGTTGGCATCTTCGCCCACTTGCTCAGCGACAAACTTGATCGCAGGATGGGTCACACCGATACCACTTAGCGCTAGGCATAAGCGGGCAATCGCATTGACCCCTTTGATATCACTGGCTGCCGAGTGTGCAGCCTTGCCAAACACCGTGACCTCGGCGTCTTCGGCAGTGAAGTCGTAACCTAATTCATCCAGTTTGGCAGCCAACTCTTCCCATAATGGGCCTTCGTACTTCGCCACTTCTGGCACCGCATTGAGCGCACCACCACAATCTAGCGCCAACAAGCCATCGCCCGGGCCATGGAGCAAGGATTGGATCAGCATTTTCTCAGCGTGGATCAGTGGGAAGGCAGAGTCTGGCGTAAAGCCGCAGCTTGGGACTTCTTCTTTTTCCAAGTAGCGGTCAATACAGCGCCACAGGGTTTCTTCATCGGTGCCGAAAATAAAGCGGATGCGTTTATTTAGCACTACACCGCTATCTAGCAGTGCTTTGACCGCATAAATCGCGGCTAAGGTTGGCCCTTTATCATCTTGCGTTCCGCGTCCGTATAATCGGCCGTCGCGGATTTCAGGGCTGAACGGATCCGATTGCCATGCTGACAACTCTCCGGTTGGTACCACATCCAAATGGCCCAACACCCCTATCATCTGTTCGCCATCACCTATTTCGGCATAGCCGTAATAACCTTTATGATCCTTGTAAATGGCAAACCCCAGGTCGTGGCATAACCGCAATGTTTCATCCAGGCAGTCATCAATCGGTTTACCAAAAGGTTTACCGCTATCATCTTCCTGGTAGACACTGGGAATCGCCACCAAACGCTTCACTGCGGCAATATAGTCATCACGCAGCGCGTCGATATTTGATGCTATTGTTGCTTTCATCGTATCCCTCTTTAGCTCATCTACTTTTGTCTACACATACGAACACACACCGACAAAAGCAGTGATTTTATGTTTTAAATCAGAATTATTAGGTAGTTTAAACTCATCTGACCAATCCATTCTGCTACAAGCCGTAGGGAATAAATGTGATTACTTTCACTGCTCGTCCTCACAAGGTGGGACTGCGGTCAAAATCTCGACAAAATGTTTCCAAGCTGAGGGACATTATTGATATCTGTCACATTTAGGCATCGAGGTCATAATTGGTTATACTTCGCGCCATTCACCCTCCTGTCATATGACGAGATCGATAATGAAAACCTTATTCCCCGGAAAAGACGCCGCGCTGCAAGACACCATCGAGCGTTTCCAAGCCCAATTAACAGCCCATGGCTTCAACCTTGCCAACATTGACAACGCCGCTTGGCACAACCCGATCCCCAATGTCTGGTCTGTGCAGATCCAAGATGCCGATGCGTCAATGAACGTCACAATGGGTAAGGGAACATCGCAAGACGCCGCGTTGGCGTCAGCACTGGGTAAGCTTATCGAACGTTTGGCAACCAATGATTTCTATGCCAACCGCTACCTCGGCGAAGCCATTGCCACCGGTGAGTTTGTCCATTATCCCAATGAAAAGTGGTTCCCAATCGATCTTGAGGAAAACCTGCCACCTGAAGGCATCTTGGATGAACGCCTGACGCAATTCTATGACCCAACTCTTGAGTTATTGGGCACAGATCTGATCGACCTACAATCTAGCAATATGGCACGCGGGATCTGTACCCTGCCGTTCGAGCGCCAGGGTGACAGCGAAATGGTCAATATGCCGGTCAACATAATAGGCAACCTGTATACCACCAACGGGATTGCGGCCGGTAATTCTAAAGCGGAAGCCCGCAACCACGCCCTTTGTGAAATCATCGAGCGCCATATCAAAAACCGCATCTTGGCCAAACAGACCCGTTTGCCAGCCATTCCTGAGTCGGTACTGAGCCGCTTTACCTCGATTAATGAGTCCATCGACGCCCTTGAAGCCCATGGCTTTGATGTTCAAGGTTACGACGCTTCCCTTGGCGGTAAATACCCTGTGGTCTGTGTAGCCTTGAGCCACCAAGACAGCAATATCCGTTTGGCCTCTTTTGCGTCCCACACAAGTATTGAGCTTGCCCTTGAGCGCGCTGTCACTGAACTGGTTCAGGGCCACAATATTGATGAGCTCAAAGCGCAAATGGATCCATCAGTGGTTGGCGAAGCGGGCAATGAGCACTTCACACCTGAAAGCCTTCTGGCTGAATCAACCGGCCTAATCGCTTCAGCCCAACTTGAGACCGAATCTGCCACTGAATTAGCAGATTGGAGCTTTGGCGGCAATTCTGAAGAGCAGTTCAATCATTTGATGGGCCTGTTACACGCCGAGGGTGCCGATGTCTACATCGCTGACTATGATCACCTTGGGGTCGATTGCTGCCGTATCATCGTGCCGGGCTGGTCTGAGGTAGCGCCGGTAGACGACCTGATTGAAGCCAACAACAACGTTGCACTGGAGTTGCGCGAGGTGCTGCTGGCGCTTCCTGCGGTTGAGTGGGATGAAGAGCAATTCGCTGAAATGTTCCATATTGTCGAAGAGGAGTTCGATGACGACGCCCTGCTTCACAGAATGCTAGGCTTGGAAACTCAGGCTGGAGATGCATGGCAAACCCTTCGAGTCGGTGAGCTAAAATGCTTGATTGCCTTGGCGGGAGGCGATCTAGAGTTGGCTCTGGACTTCGCCAAGTGGTCTGTGGCCTTTAACACCTCCATGTACTCTGCCGAGCGGATGAATTTCTTCCGTTGCCTCATCGACAGCCTGCAACTGGCTATTGAAGAAGAGCAAGACCCGGCTGACTGCAAAGCCGACTTCGAGAGCCGGTTCGGCAGTGAAACAGTCGCAGCCGCCTGGGGCTCGATTGAAGGCAGTGTTCAGTTCTATGGGCTAACTGCTGGCAATCTGACCATGAGCCAGTTCCCTGCTCATCAGCAACTGTTGCAGTCTTACCATAAGCTGCAAGTAGCCAAGAAGGCAAAATACTGCTAACCACACGTATACAAACCGCCCAGGTTGTTCCCCTTCAACCTGGGCAATTTTGTACTTTGTTTACATACTCGCTTTTCATCTTCTCTCACCATTCATTCAAAAAAAGTTGAATGCTCCGATTCAAATGCTGTGACTTGCCTGCTACTTTTTAGGTAACGCCCATGTAACCCAGATTTCCTGCACATCAAGAATAAAACCACACTAAAAACAATGATATAAAAACCAAAAAACGACAAAGATCACATTTCACAAATTTGCTTTTGTTATAAAGTTTCTTTCATAATTAGCAACAATTGCACTTTACGCTCAATTTTTTTTGGTTTTTTTCTTACAAAATTTTAGTGAGAGTGATCGAGATCAATTCCATAAAAATGGACAAGCGGTACACTGCAGCCAAAATTGGTGAAATTAAATTACACTTAACAACTGCTTGGCTTAAATTCGTATGAATTGCAGATATGTTGAGGAAGTTTCAACCAACATATAAATAAAAAATTATCTTAAATGTAGAACGAGGCACTTATGTCATCACAGGAAAGAAGTTATCAGGAGCTACACCGCCCTGCATCTGACTTCGCTAGTCGCTCAGACTATCTTGATCATGAGCTGAAAATTATGAAGCCGCGCCGCTGGAAGCTTAACCTTCCTGGCCGTGACTTCCGTTTTGAGCTTGAAGATTTGGTTCCGGCACTAGCGGGTACGATTGCCATTATCGCGATGTACTCATCAGTTGCTATGTCATGGGCTGATGGCCTGACAGCCGCTTGGGATCACGTTGAGTTGGGCAAGACCTTCGCTATCGAAGTGGCCCGTGTAGAGATGCTCATCCCAGCACTTCTTTTCTGTATTCTTGCCTCGGGCTTCTTTAACCCACGCGCCAACCTGGCGGGCAACCACGGTCCAATGATCCCGTTGATCGGTACCATTGCACTGGCAGGCGCCCACCCATTGGCACTGGCTATCCTGATTGGTGTATTCGGCCTATTGCTGAGTTACTTCAAAGGGGGCTCGAAACTGGTCAACCTCACCAGTGAGGGTGTGGCCGGTGGTCTGCTTATCTTCCTCGGCTTTACCGGGGCAATGAGCCAGATCGGTGACATCCAGTCATGGGCTGTGGGTCTTGAAAGTGCTGATGTAGCAAAAGGTAGCTTGGGCTACATCGGCTTGGTAGTACTGGCGGTAAACATCATTCTTTATGCTTACCTTGCCAAAGTGAACAAGCGTTGGCTGGCGATTCCTGCTTGTGCAGTAACCGGTTTATTGGTTTCCCTTGCACTTGGTGCGGGCTTTGACCTAGTATTCGAAACCGAAACTGGTTTGCCGAACCTAAACCCAGTGTACTGGTGGGGTAGCACAGAGCAAGGTTGGATGCTTGGCCTGCCTGGTATTGAGCATTTCATTGCTTCTCTACCTTTCGCGATTCTTGCAGTAGCAATGTGGTCGCCAGACTTCCTGGGTCACCGTATCTTCCAGGAGCTGAACTACCCGAAAGGTACTGACCGCGTTCTGATGGACGTTGATGACACTATGACAACTTGTTCGCTGCGCCAGATGGTGGGTACTGCGGTAGGTGGTTGTAACATCACTTCATCTTGGGGTACTTACATTATCCCAGCCGGTATTGCGAAGCGTCCGATTCCAGCGGGTGCGATCCTACTAGGTACTTTCTGTATCATCGTAGCGATCCTTGGCTTCCCAATGGACGTAGCAGTATGGCCACCAGTAATGCGTATCGCACTACTTGTAGGTGTATTCCTACCGCTTCTTGAAGCGGGTGTGCAGATGGTGAAAGACACCAAAGATTCACAAGCTGCTGGTATCTGTGTATTCGCAGCTATCGTTGCTAACCCAGTTCTAGCTTGGGCACTGACCATGCTGCTGGACAACAACGGCCTGATCGGCAACAAAGAGCGTGCCGCTAAGCTATCAATGATGGACAAAGTCATCATCCCGGCTGGCGCACTGATCATCTGTTTTGTTGCAATGCTGGCAGTAGGTATGCTTGAAGGCCAATACGGCATTCCAGCACTACTGTAACAAGCAATGAGGGCAGTGCTTGCACTGCCCTATCAATTGGTGCTTTTAGCACTAATACGAATAACCAAAACATCACTATCCTGACACGTTTTTTGGTTATCCGTATTATTGTTAATAAAAGTGTACTGTTCACCGTTTGGTGAGGCTGGCTCAACAGTCACCGCAGTACGTGTTTTTTCTACTAAAAAGGTAGGTATGTCATGGCAGAGCAATTTGCTAAAGCTTGGGAAGGGTTCGCTGAAGGCGAATGGCAGAACGACGTTAACGTTCGCGACTTTATCCAGAAAAACTACACTCCATATGAGGGTGATGAGTCTTTCCTAGTTACTGAAGGTACTGAGGCAACTAACAAGCTTTGGGATCAGGTAATGGAAGGTATCAAGCAGGAAAACAGCACTCACGCTCCTGTTGATTTCGATACTTCTCTTATCTCTACCATCACTGCTCACGACGCAGGTTACATCAACAAAGATCTAGAGACTATCGTTGGTCTTCAGACTGAAGCTCCGCTTAAGCGTGCAATCATGCCTAACGGCGGCGTGCGCATGATCGAAGGTTCTTGCAAAGCTTACGGTCGTACACTAGACCCACAGGTTTCTAAGATCTACTCTGAGTACCGTAAAACGCACAACCAAGGCGTTTTCGACGTTTACTCTCCAGACATCCTTAAGTGTCGTAAATCTGGTGTTCTAACTGGTCTTCCAGATGCATACGGCCGTGGTCGTATCATCGGTGACTACCGTCGTGTTGCACTGTACGGTATCGACTTCCTAATGAAGGAAAAAGTTGCTCAGTTCCACTCTACTCAAGAGAAACTAGAGTCTGGCGAAGATCTGCAGATGACTATGCAGCTTCGTGAAGAACTTCAAGAGCAGCACCGTGCACTAGGTCAGATGAAAGAAATGGCAGCTAAATACGGCTTCGACATTTCTAACCCTGCAACTGACGCGAAAGAAGCTATCCAGTGGCTATACTTCGGCTACCTAGCAGCAGTTAAATCTCAGAACGGCGCAGCAATGTCTCTAGGCCGTACTTCTACTTTCCTAGATATCTACGTTGAGCGTGATATCGCGGCAGGTAAGATCACTGAGGTTGAAGCTCAGGAAATGATCGACCACTTCGTAATGAAACTACGTATGGTTCGTTTCCTACGTACTCCTGAGTACGATGAGCTATTCTCTGGCGACCCAATCTGGGCAACAGAATCTATGGGTGGTATGGGTGTTGACGGCCGTACGCTAGTAACGCGTACTAACTTCCGTTTCCTAAACACGCTATACACTATGGGTCCTTCTCCAGAGCCGAACATCACTGTTCTATGGTCTGAGCAGCTACCTGACGGCTTCAAGCGTTTCTGTGCGAAAGTATCTATCGATACTTCTTCTATCCAGTACGAAAACGACGACCTAATGCGTCCTGACTTCAACAACGATGACTACGCTATCGCTTGTTGTGTATCGCCAATGGTTATCGGTAAGCACATGCAGTTCTTCGGTGCTCGTGCAAACCTTGCTAAGACTCTTCTATACGTTATCAACGGCGGTGTGGACGAGAAGCTTAAGCTACAGGTTGGTCCTAAGACTGAGCCAATGATGGACGAAGTTCTAGACTTCGACAAAGTTTACGCTGGTCTAGACAGCTTCATGGACTGGCTAGCTAAGCAGTACGTGACTGCACTAAACGCAATCCACTACTCTCACGACAAGTACAGCTACGAAGCAGCGCTTATGGCTCTACACGACCGTGACGTTCGCCGTACTATGGCTTGTGGTATCGCTGGTCTTTCTGTTGCTGCTGACTCACTAGCTGCTATCAAGTACGCTAAAGTTAAGCCAGTACGTGACGAAGACAACATCGCTATCGACTTCGAAATCGAAGGCGACTATCCGAAGTTCGGTAACAACGACGCTCGCGTTGATGACATCGCTTGTGAGCTTGTTACTAGCTTCATGAACAAGATCCGTAAGCTTAAGACTTACCGTGACGCTGTTCCTACTCAGTCTATCCTGACTATCACTTCAAACGTGGTATACGGTAAGAAGACTGGTAACACGCCTGACGGTCGTCAAGCAGGTGCTCCATTCGCACCAGGAGCTAACCCAATGCACGGTCGTGACGAAAAAGGTGCGGTAGCGTCTCTAACTTCAGTAGGTAAACTACCATTTGCTGATGCGAAAGACGGTATCTCTTACACCTTCTCTATCGTACCTAACGCACTAGGTAAAGAGCAGGATACTCAGCGTTCTAACCTTGCAGGCCTAATGGATGGTTACTTCCACCACGAAGCTGGCATCGAAGGTGGTCAGCACCTGAACGTTAACGTTCTTAACCGCGAAACGCTAGAAGACGCAGTTAAGCACCCAGAGAAGTACCCTCAGCTAACTATCCGTGTATCTGGTTACGCTGTACGCTTTAACTCTCTAACTGCTGAACAGCAGAAAGACGTTATCGCTCGTACTTTCACTGAGTCTCTATAATCCATAGAGCCTAGTGCATAGCCTTTATTGGCAATGATAATAAAAGCCGATCTGCAAAGATCGGCTTTTTTGTTATCTCCACACCTGTACTATCAATAAGATAAGCCCCCTCCTAGCTAACTCTCAATATACCAAACAGCGTATTGCAACAACTTGCATTTTTATTTACCATTCACGCCTAATCATTAAATTCATAAAGTCGGTACTGGTCGGAACAAGCCAGGCTCATATTAAAAAAAGAAAAATATGCCGCTCACAAAACAACTTGCTCAACACGCAGCGTATAGCTTCCAACCTGAAGGAGCCTTTCAGCTGTGATTAAAAAGCTCTGTACGCTGTTGATATGGTTAGCTATAACGAATGCTTGGGCTGCTCCTCCCCAAACAGCACCGATGCTAACCCCGGAGAAAACCCTGCGTATCGGTTATCCCGCTTTTGACTGGGCTCCGTTCACCTTTGTCTCCCACAAGGGTCATGTTTCAGGCCTGCTCCCTTCCCTTGTCTACGAAATTACCCAACAGAGCGGCTATCAAACAGACACCTTTGTCTACCCCACTTTTTCTGATGTTCTTAATGCCTTCCATAACGATGAAATTGATCTGTTGGTTGGCGTATCCTCGACTTTCAACCGCCAACAGACCATGCTGTTTTCCAAGCCTTTGGTCACCATCCCCATGGCGGCTATCAGTAAAACCAAGAACCTGCGCAGCATCCACCAGTTGGATCATAAGATTGTTGCTATCGAAGAAGGTTTTGCGGTTGACGAACAGATCAGGCAGATGGCTGGGAATAAACCGTTCATTGCCCCTATGCCCTCCAGTGAACTGGCTTTCAATGCGGTAATACAGGGGCAGGCTGATGCCTATGTGGGAAATGCGATTACCCTTGATGACATGAAGAACCATCACAAGGCAGGTAAGCCATACTCGATAAACTACCTTGAGGATGTCCCTTACGAGCGGCTCTATATCGCTGCCCATAAAGAAAAAGACGAGCTGATAACAATGCTGGACAAAGGGCTGGAAAATATTCCCCAACAGCGACTCGACAACATTTATGGCACCTGGCTATCGGATAAACAGCAACAGCTAATCGCCAATCAGGACTTATTACACCTAACCCCAACAGAAGCGCAGTGGGTCCAATCGCGATCGACCCTCAAGGTCGCTTATCACCCCAATGATTTCCCTTACCAATTTACCGATAAAAGCGGACTACTTGGCGGCATATCATCGGATGTATTGCGGATCCTTGCCCAGAAACTCAACCTCACTCTGGTCCCCATCGCAAACAGTGACTTCAGTGACATCCTTGCCCAACTGAATGCAGGCCGCATAGATGCGGTTGCAGCGGTCACGTGTACCCCGGAAAGGCTTCAATCGTTAAATTGCACCCAACCCTACAGCGAAGAAAAATGGGTCATGGTAACAGCGGTCGATAACCCCAAAGAGTTTATCCGCAAATCCGCCAAAATTGCTGTTGTGGCGCAGAAGTTCGGTGAAGTCCTGACCCGTGAGCAATACAGCAGCAACCCGATTATTATCTACAGTGATAACGAGCCCCTGCTGCAAGCCGTTATCAAGGGTGAGGCTGATTATGCCGTGATCTCTCTTTCCAGTGCCTCGCGCCTGCTACAGGGAGATTACCTCGGTAAGCTCCGGGTGATTGCCTCTGATCTAGATAACAGCAGCCTGCCGGTGGGTTTTGCTATTGCCAAAGACAATATGCTACTGACCAGTATCATCAACAAAACCATGGCCAATATCTCTCCGGGCAAGCTTACGGATATTCAACATAAATGGCGCACCGTAACCTTGAATAGCGGCATTTCCGCCAATAGGCTCGCACTTTGGACCTTCTCGCTGCTTGGGCTTATCGGTGTGATTATTGCCACCTTTACCTACTGGAACAGAAAACTCACCAGCGAAGTCCAACAGCGTAAGGCGATAGAGGAAAAGCTCACCTACCTAACCAATAATGTTGATGGGATTTTAATGCAGCACTTGCAACGCAGTGATGATCCCAATGACATCAGTATTTTGTTCCTCAGTGAAAATATCCGCCACCTAACCGGGATCACGGCAGATGAGTTCAAGGCCGACCCGCAACAACTCACCGCGCTGCTTCGCCAGCGTAGTGATCACAAGAAACTCTTTGGTGACATCCAACGCGCCGTCAAGCATGGCTATTGGCAGACTGAGTTGCAGCTTGAGTCTGCGGCTAGCCAACAACGCTGGCTGGAAATCCGCAGCCAAGTGATTGAAGTCAGTGGAGGCTGGCAATGGACCAGTATTCTTATTGATATAACGGCCATGAAACAGCAACAACTCGAGTTGGAGCGAGCCCGGCTCGAGGCGGAAAATGCAACCCAAGCCAAATCCCGTTTTTTGGCAATGATGAGTCACGAAATCCGCACCCCGATCAGCGGTATTCTGAGCTTGCTTGAGTTATTGGAGCCCCATACCCGGCACAACACCCATGCGCGGGGGTTACACGACCACCTTGAACTGTCGGCTAGAAACCTGCTCAATATCGTCAGTGACGTCTTGGACTTTTCCAAAATCGAAGCGGGTAAACTGGGCCTATCCCCTGCCCCTTGCGCAATACCCGATTTGATCTCAGAACTGATCCAGCCACATATCATCCATGCCAACCAAAAAGGCCTTCAGTTCCGGCTCTGGCTGGCCCCCAATATTGATGACCAGTTAGAATGCGATGCGCTCCGTATCAAGCAGATCCTGAATAATTTGCTCAATAACGCAACCAAGTTTACCGAGCAGGGAGAGATCACCCTTGCCGTTGATGTCATCGAGCAGACACCGCAACAGCAGACCCTGGAAATCACGGTTTCTGATAGCGGTATCGGTATCAGTGAACAAGATCTCGGCAAGCTATTTCAACCATTCGAACAAGCCGATGCCAGCAGCGAGCGACGTTTCAATGGCACTGGACTTGGCCTGTCTATTTGCCGCCAGCTGGTCCACCTTATGGGAGGTGATATC
>NZ_JACSOF010000106.1:0-23367 GCF_014349205.1 Photobacterium sp. BZF1 | reverse complement strand
ATATCAGGATCAGGCCCTGCGACAACGGCAGCAGTTGGGATGCTGATGGTACCAGCGATGGTGAAAAGGGACTATGAACGTAGCTATGCCTCGGCAGTAACGGCTGCTTCAGGTGGGCTAGGTATTATCATTCCACCTTCAATCCCACTGGTGATATTCGGTATTTCGGCCATGGGCCTAATGCCGCCACCAGAAGCGATTTCTCAACATGGCCAATTTGCGTCACTGTCTATCCCTAAGCTATTTGTTGCCGGCGTGATCCCTGGTTTGATCATGGCTTCAACCCTAATGGCAACCAATTATATGATTGCCAAGAAAAGGGGCTATAAAGGACTGACCGAAAACTGGTCTACAGGTGATATACGCATCACCGTGAGGAGAGGAATTTGGTCACTGCTTGCTCCCTTCCTGATTCTAGGTGGGATCTACTCAGGGTTATTCACCCCGACCGAATCAGCAATTGTGGCCATTTTCTACTCATTGTTTATCGGTTTGTTCGTGCATCGTGAACTGGCCTTCAAGAACATTATCAACTCGCTGACAACGACGACCTGGATCACCGGGCGGGTACTGCTGATCTTGTTTGCTGCGACAGTGTTCGGCAGGTTGCTGATCGAACAAAAAATTCCGGTCGTTGTTGCCGATAGTCTATTAAGCCTGACTGACAATATGTACATGGTATGGGCCCTAACCATTATGCTACTGCTGTTTATCGGTATGTTCATGGAAACCTTGGCAGCAATTATGATCATTGTGCCGGTACTGCTACCAATCATGTATATGCTGGGCGCAGATCCGACCCATGTTGGTATCGTTGTGGTGTGTACGCTTTCAATTGGTTTTGCTACCCCTCCGCTGGGAGAGAATATCTTTGTTGCATCCGGAATAGGTGGGTCAACGGTCGAGCAAATTACCGCGAGGATACATCCGTTTGTTATGGCGTCGGTTGTCGGGGTTTTCCTTATCGCCTTCTTTCCTCAGTTAAGTCTGTGGCTACCGTCCTTGGTGGGCTATTGAGCATGTTAGAGGTGAATATGAATAAAATAACGAGGATTCAAATGCCTTCGCGAATTTTAGTTAGCACGCTGGTTGTAATAATAACCGGTTTGATGGGTACGTCAGTTTCTGCCACTGATGTGATGCAGCAGGAAACAACGGGCAATAGCAATAATACTGAGACGCCACCGATTGTTACGCCAGCCGCGCAAAGAGCGATGGCGCTATTGGATAAGGCGGTCGAGCATATCCAGCGGGACGGCGCTGAGGCAGTGGGTGATTTTGCCAATCAGGCCCGATTCACCGATAACGAATTGTATGTATACGCGCTCGATATGGATGGCGTATTTCTTGCCAGCGGCGGTTCATCAGCTGTGTTAGTGGGGGACAATGTGAAATCTACCGCCGATATGTACGGGAAATTGTTCTTCCAAGACATGATAGCTCAAGCCAGAGTGACAGGGGGTGGTGTGGTGGAGTATCACTGGACCAATCCTGTCGACAGTTCTGGTGAGCCAAAGCGCACTTTCTTCAAGCGAGTTGGTGATGTCATTGTGGCCGTAGGTTATCACCCGCAGCGCGCTGTTGCCTATCAGGCCAAAGGGTTCCTTGATGAAGCGACAAAAGCATTGATTACCGATGAGCAGAAAGCATTCAATGCTTTTAATCGCCATGATAGTCAGTTTGTGAAAAATGACTTGTATGTGTTTGTGCTTGATAAACGCACTGGTGAATTCCTCGCCCATGGTGCCACCCCACACTTGGTCGGAAAGGTCTTTAGCATCCAAGGTAAACCGATGATTGGGGAGATGCTAAAGCTGGCAGAAGAAACGGGTCGGGGTGAAATATCCTATCCATGGTTAAACCCGACTTCGGGCAAAGTCGAAAATAAACATACCTTCTTCCGCATCCTTGATAACAAGCTTGTCGGGGTTGGCTTTTATCAAAGGTAATTCAACGTGCTAAACAGCTAACTCACTGTTATTCCGTGTAACTTGTTCCACCTGCACTACCTTTACTATCTCTAGTATTCGGCCCTTTCAATCACTCTAAGAGTGAGTAAGAAGGGCCATTTTTTTGCCTGAAAGATGCTCATCATCAGTGCAATATTCGTTATTGCTGTAAAACATAAACATTGAGCCGCTAGACAAAATGGTGGCGAAAATTCTCAATTAAGTGGACCAACATCGGATATTCCAACTTTGCGATTTATTTTTGCCTTAGTCTGGGTTAAAGCTGTTCATCCAGATGCTTATAAACCGAAGCAAATTATCAGGCAGAGAAGGAATTGTAATGACGGAATCTATCAACGTAGATGTTGTTGTACTCGGTGGTGGACCCGGTGGGTATACCGCAGCGTTCAGAGCTGCAGATCTTGGGTTGTCGGTGTGTATCGTCGAAAAGCGCGATACATTGGGTGGCGTTTGTGTCAATGTGGGCTGTATTCCCTCGAAGACCCTGCTTCATGCAGCATCACTGGTAGAGCATGCTAAGCATGGTGCACAAATGGGTATTGCGTTCTCCGAGCCAAATATTGATATTGACGCGCTTCGCTCCCATAAAGAGAAAACGATTTCCGAACTGACAGCGGGTATTGACAACTTGTCCAAAGCAAGAAAAGTTGTGCGTATCCAAGGTGAAGGCCACTTCACTGGCGAGCATTCGCTGCTGGTCAAAGGTGAAGGTGAGCAGCAGGTGTTGTTCAAGCATGCCATCATCGCAACGGGTTCTCACTCGGTGAAATTGCCAATTGCCCCAGAAGACCCTAGGGTTTGGGACTCGACGGATGCATTGTCCTTGCCTTTCATCCCCGAAAAACTGCTAATTATCGGTGGTGGAATTATCGGGTTGGAAATGGCGCAGGTCTATTCAGCGTTAGGTTCTGAGATCACCATTGTCGAAGCACAAGATCAGATCATCCCTGCTGCAGACAAAGATGTTGTACAGCCGTTGCTTAAAGCGACAAAGAAGACCTATCAGATGCTGACGAAGACCAAAGTCACAGATATGACCGCCCAAGCGGAAGGTATCAATGTGGCTTTCGAAGGCAAGAAAGCGCCAGAGAGTGAGCTGTTTGATGCGGTATTGGTTGCCGTTGGCCGCAGGCCAAATACCTCGGGTATAGGCTTGGAAAATATCGGTGTGGCTATCAGCGATCACAAGTTAGTTGAAGTCAATGACAGAATGCAGACCTCTGTACCGCATATCTTCGCTATTGGCGATATCGTCAAAGGTCCAATGTTGGCCCATAAGGCTACCCATGAAGGTAAGGTTGCCTCTGAAGTGATTTCAGGTATGGATGCCACCTTCCACCCGGTCGCGATTCCATCAGTTGCCTACACTAGCCCAGAAGTGGCTTGGGTCGGTCTGACTGAAAAAGAAGCCAAGCAGCAAGGTATCGATTACACCACTGGTAAAGTACCATGGCTAGTAAGTGGCCGTGCTCAAAGCGTAGGTGCGACCAATGGCGTGACCAAAGCGTTATTTGACAAAGAAACAGGGACCTTACTGGGCGCTGGGATTTGTGGCGAGAACGCTGGTGAACTGATACATGAAGCTGCAGCGGTGCTTGAATTTGGCGGAACGGCGAAAGATATCGCCCATACCGTTCATGCTCATCCAACTTTGGCTGAAACCTTCGCTTTTGCAGCAGAGGTGGTGGAAGGTTCAATGACAGATATGCTGCCAAGTCGCCGTCGATAAATTAATCGCGCATCATTCATAGTGACGATAAGGCTAGGTGGTTACCTGGCCTTATTTTTATCTCACCGTTATTTTTCAAGCACTGAAAAGAGTCCTTCCTCACCCTTAATCGAGCCTGTCTGCTATTCATTTTTGACCTGTTTCCTACGACAAAAACGTAAATTGACGAGTGGCATTTCGAGCCATTTCTATGCCAATTATTTCATCAAAAATGAAGAAATAACTTCTATGTTACCTCGCCCACAAAATGAATTATTTGTTTCATAATTGGTTTGAAAAGGTTTTTTTATTTTCATATTATTTTGAAAAATATTTTTCAAAATAATATGAACGGGAAAGCCACTATGTCAAAACTGCTCTCCAAATATCATGCACCCGACCAGCAAGGTAATACCCAAAATATTACAGCAGAATCAGCAGGTTGGGGATATGTTGGATTCCAAGTATTTGAATTGGAAAGTGGCCAAAGTATTGATCTGCCAGCCAGTGACAATGAGGTGTGCCTAGTGTTGGTAGGTGGTTTTGCCACCGTGACGACACCGTCTCAAACCTTTGAGAATATTGGCGACAGGATGAACCCGTTCGAGCGCAAAAAGCCTTATGCCGTGTATGTCGCAAAAGGTGAGGCAATTAAAGTGGTGGCGAATACCCAGCTTGAACTGGCGGTATGTACAGCGCCTGGCCAAGGCAACTTCCCAACCCGATTAATTACACCTGACAATATTGATGCCGAGCAGCGTGGGGCAGGGAATAACCAGCGGTTTGTACACAATATCCTGCCTGATTACAAAGAGGCAGACAGCCTGCTGGTCGTCGAAGTATATACCGACGAAGGTTGCACCAGCTCGTATCCGAGCCACAAGCACGATCAGGATGCAGAGCCAAGCGAAACTTATCTGGAAGAAACCTATTACCACCGTTTGAACCCAGCTCAAGGGTTCTGTATGCAGCGAGTTTACACCGACGACCGTTCGTTGGACGAGTGCATGGCGGTATACGACAAAGATGTCGTACAAGTACCCAAGGGGTATCACCCAGTGGCAACCATTGCTGGCTACGACAGCTATTACCTGAATGTGATGGCTGGGCCAACCCGTAAATGGTTGTTCACTTGGGAAGATGACCACCAATGGATAAACGATGAGCAATATGCAAGAAAACATCAATAATTAGTTTCCGGCAAAGGAGTGAGACATGTTTAATATTGCATTATTTGGCGCTGGCAGGATTGGCCAAGTGCATGCTGTCAATATTGCAAAGCATCCAAAGACAACACTGTATTCGATCATCGACCCATACCTAGAGGGTGCGAAGAAGATTTCTGAAGAGTACGGCGCGAAAATTCAAGAGATCGACGAAGCGATGTCTGATCCGAATGTCCACGCAGTCTGCATTTGCTCTGCAACCCATACACATGCCGACTTGATTGAAATGGCTGCCCAGCATGGCAAAGTGATCTTCTGCGAAAAGCCGATTGATTTGGATATCAGCCGAGTACGTGATTGTTTGGCAACAGTGCGTCAGCACGGTGCGCCAATGATGGTAGGTTTCAACCGCCGTTATGATCCTCAGTTCAGAGCCGTGAAGAACCAGCTAAATGCCGGTGTGATTGGCCAGCCTGAATCTTTGGTGATCACCTCTCGTGATCCATCACCACCGCCAGCTGAATATAGCAAAGTATCCGGTGGGATGTTCCGTGACATGACTATCCATGATCTGGATATGGCACGTTTCATTATGGGTGAAGATCCTGTGTCGATCACTGCACAAGGCAGCTGCATGGTTGATCCGGCTATCGGTGAAGCTGGCGATATCGATACAGCAGTATTGGTATTGAACTTCCCATCAGGTGCGATTGCAACCATCAACAACAGTCGCCGTTCCGGTTACGGTTATGACCAGCGTCTTGAGCTGCACGGCTCGAAAGGTTTGCTGCAGGCACACAACGTCAAAGAAAACTTGGTTCAGCACTGGGGTGAAGAAGGCTGCGTGGCCGCGAAACCTCAGCACTTCTTCCTTGAGCGCTATGAAGCGGCTTATGTTGCTGAATGGCAAGACTTTGTTGATGTGCTTGAAGGCCAAGAGCCTGAGTGTGGCGGTGCTGATGGTGAGTACGCGCTAGTGTTGGCAGATGCCGCGCTTGAGTCGATGAAGCAGGGCAAAACCATCAAGCTTTAATGCTGGGAAGTAACATCCAAGCTAATAGCCTCCTGAGTGATGACGGCACGGGGTGAAGTTACCCCCCAATGACATCGCCCCTTGGTTTATCACTCTTTAAGCCTCGCAATTGCGGGGCTTTTTCTGTTGAATAACAATTTAACTTCAAGCAGCTAGCTAAGCACGTTAATTTCAAAGCCATTGGTTGATGAACCTTGTCGGTAAGCTAATGAGACCGCCAAAGTTTGCGCCAGGCAAAGCGAAGCTGATTGCGAGCGAAAAGCCTCGACTTGGGCTTCTTTGACCACAAAGCAAACATCACTGAAGGTCGCAAGAGGACTCACCTGGCTATCGGTAATCACTATCTGTTTGGCGCCGGCTTGTGAAGCGACTTCACTGAGGGTAACCGTTTCTTGAGCATAAGGGCTAAAGCTGATCGACAGTACTGCATCCTTAGGACCTATCATGGACAGCTGCTCTTTGAACATCCCGCCTAAACCGTCGATAAGAAAGGCTCGACGCTCGAGGTGGCGTAGGGCATAGGTAAGATACGATGCAACGCTGAAAGAACGCCGTAGGCCAATCAGGTAGATGTTTTCTGCCTCACTGAGAATCTCTACAGCTTGCTCCAGCTTAGCGCTTGGCGTCTGTACCGCTAGGTGGTTCATCGCCTGGGCATTGGCGCGGGCGAACTCTTGCAAAATCATCGCAGGGCTTTCGGGAGCATTTTGATCAGCATCCAGTTCTTTGAACAGTTTGGCCCGTTCGGTATAGCTCGCTGTTTCCTCAACCAGGTTACGACGAAACAGTTGTTTCATATCGTTAAAGCCATTGAAACCGAAAGCGTTGGCAAAACGGATTAGGGTTGAAGGGGGCACTTCAGCTTGGCTGGCGATCGTGGCAACGGTATCGAAGGCAACACTGTTGGAATTATCTAGCACATAACGAGCAACCTGCTGTAAACGTTTGCTAAGATCGCTATAACGCGTTCTTATCTGATCTTGCAGTTCGGTTAGGTTATTGGCAACGGACATCTCTTACTCCCTTCAATGACTCCTTAATCTATTGTAATGGCTTATGCATTGTTATGAAACGTTTTTTTCATTATCTGGCAAAGCCATGCATAATTAGAATATTCATTCCAAGGCGTATTGGCGGAAATGTACTGTGTAAGGTGCGAGTTTACGCTCATTGAAAATTTGATGTTTTGTTAAGCGCGCTTGCGATTGTGATATTCATCTTTAGTCATGAAAGGAAAAGGTGGTATGTTGATGAATATACTACAGAATGATTCAAATTATTAAGCTGTTAGCTAAATAGGGGTAACTTTGACGATGTCTGAAATTCCAGATACTGATAAGAAAATACGAGCAAAAATTTCCAGCTACAAATCAGCTTTTAATAGAGAGTTGAGAGACTTTGGCTGTATCTCTGACGGCTATGGCAAGAGATACCTAATGTTTCCGTTGTTACTTGTGCTTAATGACCTAAAGAAAGCTGAAGAGTATATAGGGTGGCATGATTCCCAGTTCTCGGATGACATGGGAGAGCCTATTCAAATGCTGTGTCGTTCGATTCTGACGTATCGTATGGGTAATGTTGATCTCGCTTACGGAGAGTTAGCTGAAACCATGCTTTCTAATGTGTATTTGCTGCCATGGATACTACATGAAAAAGTACAGCCTATAGACATGTGGCATATGTCTGATTTCAGTATGGTTGAGTATTGTGAATATGTTCCTGATAGGGTTTTAGAAAGCTTATCAGAACAAGAGATTGAATGGATTAATCGTTGTTATCATTCAGATGCTTTTGCCGAGGTAAGGGCACGTTATATTGAGATTCATATGCTTCTCAATCGGGTATCGGACTTCGACGAGCGAGGTAAGTTGTTGGATGAATCTTTTCAGCTAGTTGATTCCTTCAAGAAAAAATAGCTGACAAACTGTTAAGAGTTTTGTCAACGCTTGGAATGTTATAAGTATTGAAATAAGTGATTAAAAGGGCCTCAACGGCTACAGTGTTGCGTTGCTCCGTCATTCATTGGGTGCTATAGGAAAGAAAAAGGACATTTCGTGGATATTAGAAAAGGTTATTTGTCAGATATCGCGGGTATTACCGATATCTTTAACTTCTATATTGAACACACTAATGCACGTTTCGAGGTAGCACAATTTTCAATAGAAAATCGTCAAGAGTGGTTCTCTCAGTTCTCAAGTAATCCTAAGCATCAACTTTTCGTCGCTACCGAAAATGGAGAGTTGTTGGGTTTTGCTTGCTCCCAACCTTATAGGGATATTTCGGCATTTGAGGATACAGTTGAAGTTACCGTTTATCTTGCTTCAACAGCCAAAAGTAAAGGTATAGGCTCAAAACTCTACGCGAGGCTGTTCTCATCTATTGTTGACCATGGAGTTCACAGGGCCTTGTCAGGTGTCGCATTACCCAATGATGCATCAATAGCCTTACATAAACGCTTTGGGTTTAGAGAAATTGGTATTTTCAATGAGTACGCAAAGAAAAAAGGAGAGTACATCAGTTCTGTCTGGTTAGAAAAGGTGTTGAACGTAGAGTCAAACTAATAACAAACTGTTGAACAGTTATCTGGCTACAACCCAAAAAATTAAATTACGGAGAATAAAGTGAACGTAAGGAAAGCATCCAAGCCAGATTCCAGTACGTTGTTGGAACTTATCGAGCAAAAAGCTGAATTTGACCGAGGTATGAAAGGCTTCACAGGCGAAATCTCTACAACTAAAGAGAAAATTGAACGCACCTTATTTAGCGACTGTCCATTTGCTCATGCTTTGTTACTGGAACTCAATGGAGAAGTTCAGGGGTTTGCGTTGTTTCATTATCGCTATTCATCATTTAGTGGTGAGCCATCTATTTGGCTTGATGATTTGCTAGTGGTTAGCAGCCATCGTTCGAGAGGTTACGGTGCAGAACTTATGCATGCTTTGAAAGTAGAAGCTGAAAAATCGTTAAGTTCTCACATTTCATGGACAGCCAGTCCATACAACACTAAAGCGCATGAATTTTATACAAAGCTAGGAGCAGAAATAGAGCGAATGGATGGTCAGCGTCCGTATTTTCGTTGGGAAATATTCGGTTAACAATGCGTCTTGCTGGGTTCAGTGAAATAGCAAGGTCGTCCAGTTGCAAGGAGTAAAATGATGATCAGTCATTTCGATCATATTGTTCTTACCGTTTCAGATATACAAAATGCGGTTAATTTCTACAAGCGGGTTTTGTGTATGGAAGAAGTCACCTTTGCGAACGGTCGAAAGGCAGTAAGGTTCGGTAATCAAAAGATAAATTTTCAGCTACTCGGCCAGGAACCGCGAAATGTCGCTAATGTTGGCTCTGGCGATGTTTGCCTCATTTCGAATTGGTCCCTGCAAGATGTGATAGATCATTTGGTCAAACATGATATCAGAATCATTGAGGGGCCTGTTGAAAAATCAGGAGCGGTTGGTGCTATCCAATCGGTCTATTTTTTGGACCCGGATAAGAACCTTATCGAAGTTAGTGTGTATCAGTAGGGTAAAACTAAAATGAGGTAATCTGAACCTATTACAATTGCGTACTTATTTCTTTGGATGAGGAATAGTATGATGCAGTTTACTAGCGAGTGTGAGTCTAGAATAATTGAAATGGCGTGGGAAGATAGGACGCCATTTGAAGCCATTGAACTCCAGTTTGGCTTAAATGAAAAGGAAGTGATTCATTTCATGCGCAAAAGACTCAAGGCAGGCAGCTTCAAACTTTGGCGCTCAAGAGTATCAGGCCGAAAAACTAAGCATGTAAAACTGCGTAGCAAGCAGGTTAGCCGGGGTTATTGCCCTTCTCAATACAAACACCGATAACAATAACTGCACTTAGCGAGTAGGTTAAGTGGCTGCGAGGGAGCAACCCATACCATAGGGTATTTACAATTAAGGGTAATAATGATGAAAAAGTTGGTTGGTTCATGCCTTTGTAGAAAGGTGCAAATTGAAGTCCCTGATGATTTTGATTATATGGGGAACTGTCATTGTTCAGAATGTCGTAAATTCACCGGATCGGATTACTCTTCGGTTGGAGGGTTAAGCTCAGAGAAGTTTCGTCTTATATCCGGAGACGAGTTTATAACTATATACCCAAAAAGTGAGGAAACAGAACTAGCATTTTGCAGTAACTGCGGATCGAGTTTGTATTCAAGAAAGCTGAAAACAGGGAAGCATAATATTCGTCTGGGTATCCTAGATGATATTCTGAAGCATAAGCCAAATTTTCATATTTTTACGGGTTCTAAAGCGCCGTGGAATGAAATAACAGATGGCTCAAAGCAATTTGAGAATGGGCCTATAAGCTCGTAATCACCTTACTAAGAGCACATTAAAAAACAAAGACGCTAATATCAAAATCCTGACCCCAACTATTTGTATTACAGCTAACTGTACTTCTTGAGGCTATCCGTTAGCGTCTTTATGACTTTGGCCTCAATCGTTGTGTAATCTTCATCTTTAGCTATCACTTTCTGATTTGGCGAGAGTCGTGTCTCTTCGATAAGTGTAATCCACTGAGTTTCTCAATTTTCAATACTACTTTCTGCATTTCTCTACCTGAGAACCCACGTTTCTGGTAGCTATATTCAACATCCTTCTTGTCGAGCAATGCTTGTTTTAGTTGTTCTGTAAACCACAGTTTCAATAGCTATGATTTACAAACAGTATGTCATTCTGTTAAGGTGTTGAGTATTAGGGTATGAGCTTAGAAAAGATACATAGGGGAAGTTTTGATGATCATTGACAGCATCCTAGAGCTTGGGGTTGAAGAGCGCTTAAACACTCTTCACCCTGAGATACGCGAAAAGGTAGCGAACAGTGGGACTGTAACTAGGTTGCTGGAAGATTTGATCAAGCCGCTATTTGAGCAACTTAAAGAAAACAAAGTAGGCGGGTTGCAACTGGGTAGTGAAGGAATCACAGGTACTGATGCAGCAGCGAGAATTCACGCGTTAAAAATTTATATTAATAATACCTGGGTGTTTTCGATTGAATTTAAACATGATTTGCTCTTAACGTTTTCAGCGAGAGACAAAGTTCATAATCTTTTCCCAGGCTATGCGTTGTTCCTATCAGACCCAGAGATTGAAAATAAAGGTGATCATTTTATCTCGCCGTTTTCTGAAGAGTTGTGGGATAAATTCCGTGTGTTGTTATTAAATAAAAAGAGCCTTAGTACTGATATGGATAAAAACTCTCCAATTCTTGATATTATCGAAAACGCCATGAAAACAGAGGCGATTAATTCCCCATTAAACCAGATTTTATTTGGCCCTCCAGGAACCGGTAAGACTTACCATGCCATCGAGGCCGCTGTTAAGGCGGTTGACCCTGATTTTTACTCAGCGCTTAATATTGATGAGAGAATTGGTGCAAGCAATGTACAGCGTACAGAGCTTTCTAAAAAATACGCGCAGTTGTGTAGCGAGGGACGTATTCGATTTGTTACTTTTCACCAAAGCTACGGCTATGAAGAGTTTGTTGAGGGGTTGAAAGCTGAAGCTACACCTGACAATCAAATTGCTTACAAAGTGAGTAATGGGATATTTAAGTCTATTTGCGACGCTGCTTTACGATCAGAGCCCGTTTTTAATTCTGATATCAATAGTGCAGGGAAGGTTTGGAAGCTATCTATTGAAGGGGCGCATCAAAATCCGGCCAAGACTTACTGTTTAGAGAATAATATTGCTGCCATCGGTTGGGGAATGACAGGTGATCTTTCTTCGCCAATTCGCAATGACTACTTCAATGCTGAAGGGAAAAATAATCAGAATTCACTCAATTATTTCTCCCAAGATATGAAGGAAGGGGACTTAGTCGTTTGTATTGATAGTAAAACCTCTGTTGAAGCCGTTGGTGTTGTAGCCGGCCCTTATCGATATGTTGATGGCGGGCTACCTACTCGCGGTGATTATAACCATCAATTGCCAGTGAACTGGTTAGCTAAAGGGTTTTCTGTCGATTTCAAAGAGCTTAATGAGAACACACAATTCAATCTCCCAACGTGCTACCCACTTTCACGCTTGTCAGTATCTGATGTGCTAACTCATCTCAAAGCCCATGGCGTCAACATTGAAAGAGTACAATCAGAATCAGTGGGCTTCCACAGTCAAAACTATGCGCTGATTATTGATGAAATTAACCGGGGTAATATTTCGAAAATATTTGGTGAACTGATCACTCTCATTGAGCCTTCAAAGCGAAGAGGTGCAAAAGAGCAATTAGATGTGACTTTGCCTTATTCTGGACAGTCTTTTTCGGTGCCGGATAACCTTTTTATCATTGGTACGATGAACACGGCGGATCGCTCTTTAGCAATGATGGATACAGCGCTGCGTCGTCGTTTCGATTTCAAAGAGATGATGCCAAAGCCTGAGCTGTTCAAGAACCGAAAAGTGAAGGGTATTGATCTAACTCGGTTATTAGAGACGCTAAATAGACGCATTGAAGTGCTTTATGACCGTGAGCATACGCTAGGACATGCATTTTTCTTCCCTGTTTACGATGAAGAAAATGAAGATCAAGCTTTCATTGAGCTGCAGCAGGCATTCAAGAATAAGATTATCCCTTTGCTTGAAGAGTATTTCTATGAAGACTGGAACAAGATTCGCTTGGTATTAGGAGACAGCCAAAAGTCTGAACAACACTTACGTTTCTTAAGTAAGCAAGAAGATTTGTATGCTGATTTGTTTGGCTCCGAGCATGGCTTAGACCTCTACGAAGACAAAAAGGTAACCTACTCAGTTAAGCCGTTTGCGAAAGGGAGTGTATGGGATGACCCCGCAGCCTATATTGCTATGTACAAAATGTCAGTGAGTGAGCCTAGTGAAAGCTAAACACGAGATTACGCTTTTTGAATTCGACTGCTTAGTGGGTGAAGACGCATCACAAAGTGTTGCTGCGTCTCCACATATCAAAGTTGTATCAAACATGGCTTACGATTACCTAAAACAACTTTGTTTGAGTGATGAAAGCGAAAGCCAACTACTTCAACTTCGACGTCGCAATAGTATGGAAGTACTGCAAGTACAGAATTATGCCGGAGTTATTTTCACGCCTGACAAGACCCAGATAGAGGTTTTGCCAAAAATCGGGAAGCAGTTGGCGAGTGACAGTATCAACGGAAGCGGTACTGATGCGTATGACAAAGCACGGCAATCATTGTTAATTATGCTTAAGGCACTGAAGGGCTTTGCCCATATTCAGACTTCAAACGCAAATATCAATCAGCAAAAAATGCCTTTGCTTGAGGTGTTTATCAGCCAGTTTTTAAACTCAGTCAATATGTTGATAAAACGCGGTTTAAGGAGTGATTATCTACGTAAAGAAGACAATCTTGCGTTTTTAAAAGGGAAACTGAATGTCGGTAAGCAAGTTAGGCATAATATTATCAACAAACACAATTTCTACTGTGAATACGATGAGTTCATGTTGGATCGGCCAGCCAATAGGCTTATTCATGCTGCGCTAATCAAGGTGAAGGAATTCACTCGTAGCGCTGTGAATCAAAAGCTTTTGCAAGAATTATTGTTTGTTTTTCATGAAGTACCTAGAAGTCGTGATTACAAGCTGGATTTTACTCGGTTAAGGCTAGATAGAGGGATGAATTATTACCAGATTCCTCTAGAGTGGTGCCAAATAATTTTAGATGGCCTTTCTCCACAGACAATGAAAGGCAGCAAAAATGCAGCTTCATTATTATTTCCAATGGAAAAGGTCTTTGAAGGTTACGTTGCAAAAGTTATGGCAGAGCAACTTTCTCGAACGTATCCAGAGCTGACCTTAACGACACAGGCGACTGGGCAGCATTTGGCTAGCTATGACAAGCGTGGCAAGTTTTGCTTAAGGCCGGATCTATTGATCAAGCAAGGGCAGCAAAATAAGGTCGTGCTTGATACTAAGTGGAAGTTACTTGATAACAGTGTGAGCCACTCCAATATTTCTCAATCCGATGTTTACCAAATGTTTGCCTATGCGAAGAAGTATTTAAAGCGCTCAAGTTCACATGAATCGGTCATTGAGTGTGGGAGGGATGTTGTATTGATCTACCCATGGCAAGATAACTTTGCCTATCCGTTAGAGCACTATTTCGATCTTGATGACGGACATCGCCTTTGGGTCGTGCCTTTTAAAATTTGCGAAGACCAAAGCCACCTAATGTGGCCACAAGTTGCCTCGTCTTCAATTGATTTGGGCTCCCTAGCTGCTTCGGTATGACCACCTCAAAGTATGCGTCCTAACAATGCCCAAGTCGTTCTGATTGAGGGCATTTATGAATCGAGAACATAAGAGCTATTACCGTTTTGTTTTCTTGCGGAGCGTCAAATTAATCTTGTGCTAATTGACTAAAATACAGAGAAATTTTTAGTAGGTTAGTCAACTATGATAGCTGTTATTTTTGAAGTTCAGGTGGCTGAGGGGAAAACGTCTGAGTACCTTGATATTGCAAATGAGATCAGACCCTTGCTAGCAGAAATTGAAGGTTTCATTTCTATCGAGCGTTTCCAAAGCCTGACCAACGAAGGCAAAGTCTTGTCTCTCTCATTTTGGCGTGACGAAGAGTCAATCAAACAATGGCGCCGCTTAGAATCCCATAGGCTTGCTCAAGCAAAAGGTAGAAACGGTGTCTTTGAAAGCTACAGGCTAAGAGTGGCGGGTGTTATCCGCGACTATGGTATGGACAGTCGAGAAGAGGCGCCAAAAGACAGTATCGAGGTACACGGTTAGCCATATATATCTTGCTTGGGATATCTTCGCTATGGATACTGTATGTGTTTAAGGAACTAACCCCAGCCATTTGCATTGGTGATTGGGAAAGAAATAACAGAGATGAATAAATGGTAGATTTTACAGTAGGTAAATGGATTTTTGAGCCTAAAGTGAGTGAAGTGACCAAAGAGATGGTTTTTATCACTACAGAGCCTGAAACAGATTTCTGGCAGCGCTCTTACTATGGCTTCCGCAATGATAATGCTCCGGCACTGCAGATTGAATCCGATGATAACTTCACTTTTACAGCGAAAGTGAGTTTTGACTATCAGGCGCAGTTTGATCAATGTGGACTCATTATTTATCTCGATAATGAAAACTGGTTTAAGGCGTCGATAGAATACGAAAACGAAGAGTTTTCAAGGTTGGGCAGCGTTGTCACAAACTTGGGCTATTCAGATTGGGCCACATCAGATATTCCGCTGCCAAATGAGATTTGGTACCGCTTAAACCGCCGTGGTCCTGACTTCTTGATTGAGTCCTCGCTTGACGGTGTGACCTTCAAACAAATGCGAATCTTCCATCTCCATAAGCTTGGTGAAACAACAGCTGAGATGGGGAAATGTAATCCGCCATTACCAGCGCAGAACAAAGTGAGTTTTGGCGTTTACGCTTGTAGCCCTTTGAAATCATCATTTACGGCTAGGTTTACAGACATGAGCTTAGAGCCATGTAAGTGGTTGGCACACGCTGTTTAACTCTATTGTTCAAGAGAAAACCACTTGAATCCACTGTGGAAAATAAATGAATAAAGTTATCGACAAACTTGCTTGGGTTTTCATCCAAAAGGGTAAATTCTTAGTCGTAAGGTCTAAAGGTAAAGAGCTGTTTTACTTGCCTGGAGGTAAACGTGAAGCGGGAGAAAGCGATGAACAAGCGCTTATCCGCGAAATTCAGGAAGAATTATCTGTCGAGCTTGCTCCGGAAAGCATTGAGTATATGGAAACATTCACGGCTCAAGCTGATGGCAAAGCTGAAGGCGTCTCTGTAAAGCTCACCTGTTATTTCGCTGAGTTTTCTGGTGAGTTAGCTCCTGCTGCAGAGATAGAAGAACTTAATTTTATCGATGGAAATGATGAAGCAGTCTGCTCTGCTGCGGCGTTAGTTGTGTTGAAGTGGCTAGAGTCAAAGTCCTTAGTCGCTGAGCAAAATGTTTAAATACACATATAGGGTGGCATATGAAAAGGTGCTTAATTATTACTTTAGCGAGTTTGTCTTTTACAGTTTCCGCTGAAAACCAAGCTATTGATTGCAACAATGCAATCAATACACTTGAGATTAACCACTGCGCGGCTGTTAAGGTACCATAGCCCATAGCCCATAGCCCATAGCCCATAGCCCATAGCCCATAGCCCATAGCCCATAGCCGCGTCTTTTTAATACTGAACAATCACAAGGAAGGTGCACGATAAAAGCGCAAATTTACGATGTATTTTGTAGTGACTCCGCTCGAGGAAACCCTTGCGCCGTTGTTGAGTTGCAAAAGTGGCCAGATGAGGCTGAGTTGCTCGCAATAACCCAAGAGTTGGCACAACCAGTTACCTCATTTGTTGTTAAGTCTGATTTAGGCTTTGATATTCGTTGGTTTTCGTTAGAAGGTGAAATAAACCTGTGCGGACACGGCAGTTTAGGTGCTGGCGCGGCTTTAATATCCAAATACAGTTTGGCTTCGGTAACGCTTGTCAGCCAGTATGGGCAAGTCGTTATTTCAAAGGAAAGCGGTCGATATAAAATTAACCTGCCAGGTTGGGATGCCCAGCACACAACAATGGATAAGATAGACTTCAATATTTCCGCTGCTGACGTGTTTTCAACCCGTGATTTAATTTTGGTGTTAGAGACGGAAGATGCTGTCGCTAACTTTGTGCCTGATTTTGACCAGATGAAAAAGATTAAAGACTTTCATGCTGTGATAGTCACGGCTCAGAGTGCGCCCGACAGTTATGTTTTACGCTACTTTGCGCCGAAAATCGGGATAGATGAAGATTTAGCGACGGGGTCTGCGCAATGCTCACTGGCGCCATATTGGTTCAACAAATTGGGAGTCACTAAGTTGTCTGCACGGCAACTTTCAGTGTCGGGTGGGTATTTCGAGATTGAGCAAGCGGCGGACGCTTCTATCGTGGTGTCGGCTCAAGTTAAATTAAGATCGTAGGAGTGGCTTAAATTAGAATGAATTTTCGAGACATAACAGTATCTGATAGCGAGTTACAAAAGCGCCTACTATTTGTTGCGCTTTGGACCCCAGATGACGAACCCGACCATGACTTGAAAGTCCTCGAGTTACCTCATATCCGAGAATATTTTGATGATTGGGGACAAGAAGGGGATTTCGGGTTGTTTTCATTAGATGATACTGGTGGAGTAATGGGGATTGTGCAAGTGCGTTACAAATCCAGCCTGACTGTGTGTCATGCAGACTGTCCTGAGCTAGCCTTGGCGGTGAAGCCTCTATACCGAGGGCAGGGTGTAGCATCGGCATTAATGCGAGAGTTACTCGTTCGTACTGACAATCTTAAAGTGGGTGTACGTCTTGGGGTACACCCTAAGAATAAGGCCGCGATATCACTATATGAAAAGTTTGGTTTTGAAACTTACCAAGTCGTAGAGAGTGGCTACTTGCAGATGTACAGAGGCTTTCAACCCGTAACTGAGCTATAACGCTCGATAATCGCCTCTACATTATCGGCACTTCCTCGCTGAAGGCGACGGTAGTGGCTTAAAGTCTTGTCGATATAGCGGGTGATGATATCGGCTTGCTCCTTGGTATCAGAGTGCCAAATTTTGCAGCCCACCGCGTTGATTGGACTGTTTTCATCCATGTGGGATGAAACATGTAAGATTTCATAGAAACGCCGATTATCTTCAATTAGTACTTCATGCTTAAGACCGAATTGATGTTCTGTGAGCTTTTGGCGCAGTATATATGGGTTGTTTACTGGGCATAGTAAAAAATCAATGTTAGCGCCTTGGTCGTATTGGTAAATGCTTTCAACAAGCTCGCACATTAAATCGCCACCCACGCCAGCTATAATCACTAGGTGCTTACCTGGGTATTGCTTCAGCGGAAGCTTAGCGACATCCAGGCAATGAACTTCCCATTTATCTTCAGGGTAGAAACGTTGTAGGTTTTTCTCTACCGTGCTCATAAGGTCCGGCACGATATCAACAAAATGCACGTTGTCAGCAGCTTGTCTTGATAGCAGGGCAGCGCCGATGAGTCCGTGGTCGCAACAACAATCCCAAACATGGTCGTAGCCAGTAGGGACCATTTGTTCAATTTGCTTCAATCTTGTACTAAGTTTCAATGAAATTGCCCGATTAACATCTAAAATCGCACGCATTGTAATGGTTTTTCATCTGCTAGCGAAGTAAAAACCGAGCAAGGTATCTAACTGATTGAATGTTTGAGATATGACTAAAAAAGTGACATTTGCTTACTGTGGTGCGCTTGGATGTCTGATGGGTTTTCAACCCCCTCAAAATACTCAACCCAAATTTTGTTACTGCGCGGAAACTCGCGCTGCAATGTTTTCTTGGCTTGCTTTTTAATTTTATCAGCATCGCCTGAGAAAGAGGTGTTCTTGAAGCCGTGCTCGATAAGCTGGAATAGTTCACTATCTTGACGGTAGAGTATGAAACCTCGGTCTTTTTTGAAGGTTTTGAAGTGCACGACTTCTTTGGTAGCCATTGTTTTGATCTGCTTATCGATTAAAGGCATGACATTTGAAATATGAATCATAGGCTTAGCTTTTGTTGTCTTTTAACCCAAGATAACAAGAATGGCGTTGCAATGATGGTTAATAACATTGCAGTAAGCGTAGCCAAACTTAATCGCATATTGGTGAAAATTATAATGGGTCCTATGGTGGGGAAGAGCTGATAAGTGTATGGTGCATGACTAAGCCGGAAGTGAGTTTATAAACTAATAAGGAGAAAAAGTGCCTTCTACATTCGAAAAACACTTTATTGAGTTTATCCAATCTGAAATGCAGCAAGATCTAGCCCATGATTTGAATCATGTACTTCGGGTGGTCAAGTCGGCTAAAGCATTGTGTGCCAAAGAAGGGGCGTGTCTTGAAGTTGTACTGCCCGCTGCTTATTTGCATGATTGTTTTTCATTTCCTAAAAACCATCCTGATAGAGCTAGAAGCTCACACATTGCGGCTGAAAAAGCGGTAGAGTTTCTTGCCAGCATTGGTTATCCCTCAGAGTACTTTGAAGCCATCCACCATGCCATTGTGGCGCACAGTTTCAGCGCGAACATCAAACCAGAAACCGTGGAAGCACAAATTGTCCAGGATGCCGACAGGCTCGATGCGCTGGGGGCTATTGGCATTGCACGGTGCATTCAGGTCAGTTCGGGCTTGGGAGTTGGCTTATATGACGCCGAAGATCCATTTAGCGAAAATAGGGAGCTAAATGATCGGCAGTATACAATCGATCATTTCTACACCAAGTTGTTTAAGCTGAAAGATAAAATGAATACCCGTTCAGCGATAGAGGAAGCTGAAAAGCGCACTAACTATATGAAACAGTACTTAAAACAGCTAGGCTCTGAGATCTAACTGCTTTAAATAAAAAAAGCCACGTAACCCTAGGGGGAGAAACGTGGCACTTCAACGTGAAGTCCTACAGTAAAGTTAATTCTTTATAGGCTCGTGTTGTATTTATCATTGTTGTACGTATGGTTTTCGCTATTTACTCTTCTTCTGACGTTTCATATCGAAGACAACAGCGACCACGATTACCAAGCCTTTCACAACTTGCTGCCAGTAAGCGGATATATTGAGTAAGTCGAGGCCATTTTGCAGTACACCCATTATCATGGTACCAATAATCGTTCCTTGGATAGTACCGATACCGCCGGCGTGTGAAACACCACCTACAGTTGCAGCTGCGATTGCATCAAGCTCGTACATTACACCAAGGCCAGGCTGACCTGAGTTGATACGGCCTGCAAGTATAAGGGCTGCAATACCTGCAAGTAACCCAGCATATGCGTAGACTAGAATTTTATATTTCTTAACATTGATACCAGAAACGTATGCGGCTGTTTCGTTACCACCAATGGCATAGGCGTATTTACCAAAACGGGTGTAGTTAAGCAAAATATAAGAAACGATGGCCATGACAATAAAGATAATGACAGGTACTGGGATACCGGCAATATTTCCTTGGCCAATCCACTGGTAAGAGTCGATCAAACTACTAACTGGACGACCATCAGAGTAGAGCAGAGCAGCACCACGAGCTATGATCATCATACCTAAGGTGGCAATGAAAGGAGGGATACCCGTATAGGCAATCAAAGCACCACTGATTAAACCACAGGCGGCACCAACGGCAAGAGCTGCGATGATTGGAACTAAGATAGGCATTTCAGGCATGTTAGGGTACATGCGCATTGCCCAGTCCATCGATTGCGCCATACTGGCAGAAACGACAGCGGCTAGCGCCAGTACTGAACCGGATGAAAGATCGATTCCTCGGGTGATAATGATGATGGTAACGCCAAGGGCCAATAAGCCGATACTGGCCATTTGAGTCATGACATTTAGCATATTGCCAACGGTCAAGAAGACCGGTGATAGAAATGACATGACGATGCACATGGCAAGGAATACCATGTAGATAGCATATTTTGCACAGAACTTGCGGACAGTTAGAATATGGGACTGTTCGCCGGAGGTAGCTTCAATTATTTTGGCAATCATAACGACATTCCTTAGTGTTATGTTTTATTCAATCAATGTGTCGATGGGCGGTGCGCTGGATGGGCAAGTTTAATGAAGTGCCATCGACATGATATTTTCTTGGGTAGCATCACTACCTGATATATAGCCTTTACATTTACCTTCATGCATCACCATGATGTTGTCACTCATCCCAATAACCTCAGGAAGTTCAGATGAGATCATTACCAGGCTTTTACCCATACCCGTTAATAGCCGCATGAGTTTGTAGATTTCGGACTTGGCACCAACATCAATACCACGAGTAGGTTCATCTAGGAATAACACATCAGGTTTGGTCAACATCCAGCGAGCAAGTAGTACTTTCTGTTGGTTGCCACCACTGAGGTTGTCGATAGCTTCATTCATGTGAGGAGTTTTGACCTTGAGTTTTTTACAATGGTCTTCACTCTCATTACGCATTTTTTTTACATCAAGTAAGTTGGCAACACTCATTTTATATGCGTCGAGATGAGCTATTGAAGTATTAGAGAAAATATCCAGCATCAAGTACAAGCCTGACTGACGGCGGTCTTCAGTGAGAAACGCTAGCTTATTATTGATAGCATCATGAGGGTGACGGATTTCGATCTGCTCACCATTGAGCCAGATTTCACCGACATCTTTGCTTCTTACCCCAAACAGCGTTTCGATAAGCTCGGTACGTCCAGCACCAACTAGACCAGCAATGCCAAAAATTTCGCCTTCATGCAGTTTGAAGTTAATGTTTTCGAACGCGCCCTTACTGCTAAGGTTTTTCACTTCTAGCCTGACTTTACCCGGTTTACTGGTGGGAGGTGGGAATACATCACCTAATTCACGGCCAACCATCATCTGCACCAGTTCATCATGATTGGTATCTTTGGATTCTCGTTCACCGACATAGCAACCATCACGGAAAATAGTAATTCCATCGCAAATCTGGAAGATTTCGTCCATTTTGTGGCTTATGTAGACAATAGCGACATCTTGTTGCTGCAGCTTACGGATGATATCAAATAAGTGATCCACTTCCTTATCGGTAAGGGCAGAAGTTGGTTCATCCATAATGATGATTTTTGAGTCATAGGAAATTGCTTTCGCGATTTCAACCATCTGCATGGTGGCAACGGTGAGATCCTTCATCAGGGTGCGAGGATCTAGGTGTAAATCAAGTCTTTTTAGTAGGACTTCAGTGTCAGCATACATTTTGGCATGGTCAATTAAGCGAAGCTTACCCTTAACTGGTTCACGGCCCAGCCAGATATTTTCTGCAATGCTGCGATGTAATACGGGAGATAATTCTTGATGAATCATTGATATACCCGCTTCTAGTGCTTCTTTGGCACCATTAAATTCAACCTTTTCGTTTTGATACTGGATTGTACCGCTATCACGCTGGTAAATACCGAACAATACTTTCATTAAGGTTGATTTTCCGGCTCCATTTTCTCCCATTAGTGCCATAACTCGGCCTTTTTTTAGTGTGAGCTGCACGTTGTCGAGAGCTTTTACACCAGGAAAGGTTTTGGTAATACCTCGCATTTCGAGGATAACTTGGTCCATAAAACAATCTCCAAATCAGGCCCCACAGGGGAGGGTAGGGCCGATATTGTGTTTAACTTTTCAGGAGCGAAAGGATTCGTTTGATGATTACTTGAAAGCTAGGACGTTGTCTTTGGATACAAGCTCTGCAGGGATCCAAGTAATTTGATCTTGCTGTTCACCTTTAATGGCTTTAATAGCTGAATCAATAGCACCACGTGCCTGCGCTCTACCATCTTGGAATACTGTTGCATTGAGTGCACCACGTTCGATAGACATAACGCCGTCTGGAGTTGCATCGATACCCACGACCATTATTTCATCGAGTTTATTGGCTGCTTCAATCGCTTGAATAGCGCCTAAAGCCATTTCATCGTTGTTGGCAATCACAACGTCCAGAGGTTCACCAGAATGAAGCCAGTTTTCAGTTACTGTCATCGCTTGAGTACGTTGCCACATTGCAGTTTGCTTACGGGTTACTTCAAAGCCGTCAAGGTTACCTAGGTATTCTTCAGCACCCTGAGTACGCAGCATCGCTGCCTCCATGGTTAGCATACCCATTAAGATACCGACATGGCCGCCATCAAGGTTGTCTTCAACGAATTTAGCTTGGGTTTGTCCGAAAGCTAATTCATCGGAACCCACATAATAGACATTGTTTGGAAGGTAAGCTGGGCGGCGGTTGAGATAAACCAGTTCGATATCTTTACTAATGACACGGTCTGTCATTGGCTGTGTCGCATCAGTATTCACTGGCATGATTATGATGGCGTCCATCTGCTGGATAATAAAGTTTTCAACCTGACCTAGTTGTTTGGCGGTATCTTCTTTGGCATCTACGAAAACAATACTGAGATCTTCTTGATCGTTGGCATAAGCCTCCATGGCATCTTTAAGGTAAATATTGAAGGTATCGTCAAAGTTAGGGATGGCGACACCAATCTTAATTGTATCTTCACCATCCTCACCACCACAGGCAGCCAAAACAAATATAGCGCCGATGATCGCGATTTTACGTAGGATCCCTTTAGAAATGGATTTTGTCGTTGAAATAGAGTTAGTAAGTAGAGAAGTCATTCCATGTATCAGTGACGGCATTGTTGCCTCCTTTTTATGGTGCACCTAGTCGACACATTAAATGAAATGCACATTTCATTTAATGCGAAAAATAGATGCTAATCACTTTCTAGAGTGAAATTCCGCTCCAGAAAGCGCGTTCACGTTGATTGAAATAAATTTATTATTTTTATGTAAACAACTATATGCTTGAGCTCAATTAATAACCACCCCTGATTAAGTGCAAATAACAAATTTGTTAACTATGTCTCATTGAAATCAATGTCTAATTACAATTTTTTCATTTAAGTTGTTGATTTTAAATGGGTGGTAGAGAGGCTTTCTGTTGGCTTTATTCTAAGTTATTGAATTTTATT
>NZ_JACSOF010000105.1:0-23496 GCF_014349205.1 Photobacterium sp. BZF1 | reverse complement strand
GGGGTATAGCATGGCAGTATTTAATTACCGTGGCCGAAGCAGCCAAGGCGATATCAAGCGTGGGCAGTTGGAAGCGGCTTCGCAGGACGCGGCGGCAGATATCCTGATGCGTCAGGGGATCATTCCGCTGGAAATCCGCGAAGGTAAAGCCAAGTCGGCTGGGCTGGATATCGACCGCTTGTTCAAAAGTCGTATTCCGCTCGAAGTACTGGTCATTTTTTGTCGCCAACTCTACAGCCTGACAAAAGCGGGTGTGCCCCTGCTGCGCGCTGTGCGTGGGTTAGGCCAGAGTGCCAGCCATCCTTTGATGCGTGAAACGTTGGATGCCGTAGTGGTTGAACTGACCAACGGTAAATCGCTGTCGGCCTCGATGAAAGAACATCCGAGGGTGTTCTCCGAGTTGTTCGTCTCGATGATCAGCGTGGGTGAAAATACAGGTCGTCTAGATGAAACCCTGCTTCAACTAGCACAGTATTTCGAACAGGAGATGGAGACCCGCCGCCGGATCAAATCGGCGATGCGTTACCCGACCTTTGTCCTTATTGCGATTACCTTGGCGATGTCGGTCCTCAACATCAAGGTGATCCCGCAGTTTGCCTCTATGTTCAGTCGCTTCGGCGTTGAATTGCCATTGCCGACCCGCATCCTGATTGCCACCTCGAACTTTTTTGTCCACTACTGGCCATTGATGCTGGGGGCGGTCATTGTGACTTGGATTGCGCTCAAGGCGTGGCGTCAAACACCTGCCGGTGGCGAGAAATGGGATAAATTCCGGTTAAAAGTGCCAATTGTGGGCGATATTGTCAATCGTGCCCAGCTATCACGTTTTTCTCGAACTTTCTCACTAATGATACGTGCTGGGGTACCGCTCAACCAGGCGATCCAGATGTCGGCGGAGTCGCTCGGCAATAACTACCTGGAAAACCGTTTGATTGAGATGAAAAACGGCATCGAAAGTGGTAGCAGTATTGCCGCTATGGCTCGCCAGTCAGGGGTATTTACCCCATTAGTGCTGCAGATGATCGCCGTTGGCGAAGAGACTGGCCAGGTGGATGAACTGCTGCTTGAAGTTTCTGACTTCTATGACCGCGAAGTGGATTATGACCTTAAAACCCTGACGGCACGTATCGAACCTATCTTGCTGTTTATCGTCGCAATTATGGTACTGGTACTGGCGCTGGGTATCTTCTTGCCAATGTGGAGCCTGCTTGATGTTGCGCGCGGTGGCTAACCTAAAGTATTTCGCCCATGTGCGCTGGTTTGTCTGGGGCGGTGTCATTTTCCTGATGGTCTGGACCCTGCTTGTCGAGTGGCATAGGGTCAATGAAGAGGCTGAGCGTACCCGGGTCAATTTATTGGCACAAACCATGACCCGAAGTGCATCGGCTTTACGCCAGAAATGGGAGCTAGAAAATAGGCCAAGCCACTCCCAAACTAACGGAATTGATTATTCATTTACCCATAAAGGTTGGCCGATAATTTTACAGGATGACCATGTTGATTGTGTTCAAATGTGGAATTTATTGTCATCTAGGCAGCGTCCCGTCGATTATTTAAGCCTTGTTGATAAAAAAGAAATGAGATCAGACCTTTATAATTCATGTTATTTCCAAATTAATGACGGAAAATGGCTAGCATTATTTTATGAAAATGAGACAATACGCACCAACGGTTTTTTGACGCTTTCCGAGTAACGGTGACGTCGATTTGACAAAAACAAAAAAAGGTGAGTAAAGATGAAAAAACAAGCCGGTTTTTCGTTAGTGGAGTTGGTGATCGTCATTATCGTCGTTGGCCTGCTAGCGGTTGCTGCATTGCCTCGATTCCTGAACGTGACTGACGAAGCTAAAAAAGCACAAATTGAAGGTGTAGCGGGAAGTTTTGCTACTGCAGTTCTATCTGCGCGTGCACAGTGGGAAGCTTACGGCCGTCCACAGGAAGGTACACACAACAAAGTAAACTATGATGGTACTGAATTCTATCTTTCAACAATTGATAACGGTACGAAAAGTTTCTTGACTCGCGAAGGCTACCCAGTGTCAAAAGCAACACGCAATGTTTCAAATATGATAGTTGATGATTGTGAGGTACTGATTAAAGAGCTTCTGCAAAACCCACTTCAAGTTACTAAAGATAGCAATGCAGTAGGTGACGGCAACTATCAATATTTCGTTGATGAACTACAAGGCTCAAAGGACGAAACAGAGTGCCGCTATTACCAGCTTTCATCGTCGGACTCTAAGGGAAATACAGTTAACCCAACTTCAGGTCATTTCTTCTCTTACAAGCCTGCCTTGGGTCAGGTAACAGTAACCTTTAAATCATAAAACACTAGGAGTAATTTATGAAACGTCAAGGCGGTTTTACGCTAATTGAAATGGTCGTTGTGATCGTAATTCTGGGCATTCTAGCAGTAACAGCGGCGCCTCGTTTTTTGAACCTTCAGGGTGATGCTCGTGCGTCGACGCTGGAAGGTCTGAAAGGGGCAGTTAATGGTGCAGCAGGTATTGTGTACGGCAAAGCTGCTGTTGAGGGTAAAGAGCAAGTTGATGGTAGTTCTGACACTGTGACGGTGGACGGTAATGTTACCGTGAGTTTTGGTTATCCAACAGCTGAAGCAACAGGTATTATTGCTGCTCTGAAGTTAGATACAACTAATGAGTGGCAGGTTGCTTATGACAACGCAGCAAGCCCAGCAAGAGAGGCTGTGTTTACACTAAAAGCTCTATCGTTGCCGACTGGGGACAGTTTAGATAGTGAGTTTAAGCAAATCTCTGCGACTAAGTGTTTTGTTAAATATACAGAAGCATCAGAGAAAGGTGGTGAACCATCTTTGGAAGTTGATAACGAAAACTGTTAATTGTTTTTAGCGCTCCTCGGAGCGCTATTTATTCAGGGCAATAGTTTTCATTATTGCCCTGAATAAATAGAAACCTTAAATAACTTCCCGGGTGACTCATGCCCCGACAGAATTACGTAAAAAGCCATACAAAGAGCACTGGCTTTACCCTTCTTGAACTCATTATCGTTATCGTGCTGATTGGCATTATCAGCGTGACCGCTGCCTCGCGCCTGTTTGGTCGCAGCGGGTTTGATGCCGTGCTGGCCCGTGACCAAGCAATTTCCATCGCTCGCCAAGTTCAGTTAGTGGGAATGAATAGCCCGGTAAACCCTGCGAACCCAAACCGTTGTCTTGCCCTTCGAATAAGCACTACTGAGTTTGGCTCAGAAAATTGTGCCAGTAATAGTCAATCCACTCATAAGCTGACTTTGGAAAACGATCTGGTCAACTTCGCCTTTTTTGATGGCGTAAACGGCCAGAACTCGTCCGACATATATTTCGATATGCTCGGCCGTCCATCAATCGTTAGAAACCAGCAATTACAACGTATCTGTATGGCATCAAACTGTCAGGTGACGATTACGTCTCGCAACGGTGAACAGGCGAGTTTGTGCATTAATAGCGAGGGGTATATCAATGACTGCTCAATTTAACCCCCCCGCTCGTCAAAGGGGCTTTACCCTGATTGAAGGTATTATCACCATCGTGATCTTGGGAATTGCCATGGTGACACTGACCAGTTTCTTGTTCCCTCAGGTTGAGCGCTCTGCAGCGCCTTATTACCAAACCCGTGCCGCGGCGGTTGGTAATGCCTTCCTCAATGAAATCCTCTCCCGTAAATTCGATGAAAACTCAGATCCGTTTGGCGATAGCAGGGTGCGTTGTGGTGAAACAGGCCCCGATGGCAAGATCTATGACTGCACAATGCCAAACGGTGACGGTGTATGGCCGTTGGATAAAAACAGTGAGTACTTCGATTACGTTATACCGGGTAGTTCATTGCCAGCAGGAAAAGGGTTGGTGGTTGCCATTGCCAATGATGTCGATGATTTTCATGGCTGCTGGGGCGATTTATCACTTTGTTATGACCGTTACAGCCATAAGCAGCATCCATGGCGAGGGGCGATAGAAAACCTTACCGGTGAGAAGGTGGCCGAGGCTGATACGTATCGGAATATGACCGTAAAGGTCGATGTCCGTTACGACAATAGTTTCAACACATCAAACTCACAAGACACATCTTTTCCCCATCAGCACAAGCGTATTGTGGTTGAAGTGGATACTGGCCGCCATGGCAAGTTTGATTTTGTGGCCTACCGGAGTAACTACTGATGGTTAGGGTCAACTCAAAAAAAGCCAGCACAGGCTTCACGCTGATGGAGATGGTCATCAGCTTGGTGATCCTCGGTATTATTGCGCTGGCGATAGGCAGTTACCTTCAGTTAGGCGCTGAAGGTTATGTCAGCACTGTCAGTCGTGACCGTGTCCAGTCGCAGGCTCGTTTTGCCCTTGAAAAAATGACCAGAGAAATTCGCCATGCTGCGCCAAATAGCCTCGCTACGATGGGGAGCTGCATCAGCTTTTATCCAATCCATTTAGCCGGCTTTACTCTTGGTGATACCCGAACAACCAATGTTGAGTTAGTGCCTACTATCGGTGGTGAGGGCGATTGGCAGGCAATTACCAGTAACGACAAATTGGCGCTTGCTGTTGGTCTGGGTAATTCAGCTGAATATGCCGCTCAGCCTTTTAAAATCAATCAGGTTACTGCCGGACCTGATGGTAATAACACAGTGTTGGTGAATGTTTCTGCCCCACTTGAAAACCGATCCCCGGCCAATCGTGCCTATGCATACGGCCAACCGGTATCTTTCTGCTTGGAGGCAAATGTACTGAGGCGTAAATCGGGTAACAGCAGCGTAGTGATAGCCGAGCAGGTATCAAGCTTTGATGTTGCCGTCAAAGGCAAAGGGTTGGAAAACAATAGCATGGTGCACCTTGGTTTGATTTTTCAAGATCGCCGGACGGGTGAGAACTTTAGCTACGAACATACAGTGCAGGTGATCAATGTTTTATAGCAGGCAGCGAGGCAGCGCGTTAGTGGTGTCGCTATTTATTATCACCGTTATGGGGGCCTTTGCCGCCGCCATGATCCGCATTGATTGGTCCGGTCAGGACACCACTGCCCGCGAGGTATTCTCTACCCGCGCTTGGTATGCGGCCCATTCCGGCAATGAAATAGTTTTGAGTAAATTGTTTCCGCTGGGACAGTTGGCATCCGCTCCTTTAGCCTGTGATCAAACTTACGATTTCAGTAAAGAAGCCGAGTTGTTTTCATGCCAGAAATTACAGGTCAGCTGTAAAACCCATAGCTACAAAGAAAATGGCCAAATAGCCAATAAATATCAATTAGAAAGCACGGCAACGTGCGGCACTGGGCAGTTTGAAACGACTCGCATCCAAGAAGTGTGGGCAAAGGATTTGGATAATAATGAACAATAATTCAATGATTCGCCTTGGAATTTGGATTTTCTGCTGCTTGTTTTCAGCAGTGGCTAATAGTGCAGTAGACTTTTCCCAGTGTCCGTTTACTGGACCGGCACAAACGTGGAGCAATAGCGGTAAAGCCAAGACCGACGATGATGCTCTTATCTTTGGAGCGGTCGATGGGAAGTACTTAGGATTTAAAGATGTTGATTCTGAGGATGATAGTTGTGATGGGAAAAGGGAGTGTAAAGCCAAGTCAAGCCTTATGGTCAGTAAACCAAATTTTGTTTATTTTTCGGAAGATAAAAATGAGCGAAAGTTCGAATCTGACGGTGTGTTGAGCAGTGATAAGCGTTATAAAAAAGTTGAAGTGCTGAAGTCGGCAACGGTGACGCTTCGCGCTGGAGAATACTGGGTTGATGAGTTTGTCATTAAAGAGAGGGGGGATTTAGTTATCTCAGGTAAGGTCACCCTGAATGTAAATAAACTCATTCTTGATGATTCGGCGACAATAACCCACTCTGCATCACCGTCACAATTCGTCATTATTGCCCATAAAGAAGATGGTGTGGTTGAGCTTAAATCGGAGCGTCGACAAGCGTTCAACGCTTATATCTTGACTGATGAAGAGGTGAAAATTTCTGGTAATACCAGACTTCATGGCTCTGTTACTACAAAATATCTAGAGGTAAAGGAAGACGCCTGGTTGACTGCCGATTTAAGTGGTTGTGATGAGAAGCCGCTACCTCCGGACTATAACGAAAATGCCCAATTCGAATTCGGCTCCGCCTACTGCTCGTCTGATAGCTGCAGCTTTGATTTGCACAAAAACTACCTGTATGAACCGATAGTGATTTTGATGCCGACTATCGGCAAGCAGGCCGATAAAGCCAATGGAGAAAATCCGGATAGTGATGCGCCTGCTTCCGCTTTTGTTACTGATATAGATTTAGAGAAAAAGCAGGTGACTTTCGATATTCGCAAACCTGAGAGGGTTGCCGGTAGCGTCCAGCAAATGACTAAGGTGGATTATTTAGTCGTGGAACCGGGGATCGCAGACTTTAATGGTCAGACTGTTGTCGCTGGGTATGTAGAAACAGACAAGCAGGTTTACATCAATGGGGCGGGTGAATCCAATGAATCTGCATGGGCTTCAGTTTCATTTGCTGATTTTGGCTTAACGTCACCTTTCAGTTCAAGCCCGGTTGTCTTGGCTCAGGTACAGTCGGACCGCAACAACAAATGGTTGACCGCTGCGATGCGTGGGCAGGATAAGATGACACTGCCTCCAAGCGAAGGGGTCGAACTATCTCTAGAGCTGTCGAGGTCACGGGTAGGAAGTAGCTATGAAGCTGAAAAGGTAGGGTTTGTTGCGTCACTGCCTGGCAGTGGGCACATTGATGGCTTCAATTATCATTTCGGTCGCCTGACCACTCCGCATGTCAAGGGAAACATGCCGCTGGAGCAAGGTTGCTCAGTTTTTCATGATCTGCACGTAGGGAGCATATCTGGGGTCGTCGCCAAGAAAATGGAGCGCAATGGCGGCCATGGTGGCTGGCTGCGGCGTTGCCGCATAAATACTAACCAAGCCAGTTTTGTGGTAGATGAAGACCATTATGAGCGTAGCCATTTACCGGAAGTCGTAGGCTATTTTGCGGTTGAACAGGATTATGAGTTTCCCGAACATTGTGAGTATTTCCCGGGGGCCGCTCAGGCACACGGTTCGTCAGGGAAAATTGAAATCTACAACCACTCTTTTGTGTATCAACCTGATAATGCGTTCAAGTTAGGTTTTTCTGAAATCAATGCAGGTTCTGGGCTTGGGGAGGCTTCCTGCCGAACGGACAGTACATCCTGGATGTGTGAGATAGATCCGGATGGGACGGTTGATTCGATGACACTGCCAAGCTTTCCCGGTGGTGGACTCAATGAGTCATATTATGACGGGAAGACCTATGAGATATCCCCGGAAGACTTGTATCAAAGGCTAGAAGCAGGCTCGACAACAGTATTGAAGCTTAATATGAGTGGTGATTACTGGATCAGGAACCTGACTTTGAATGGAAATGCGCGGTTAGAAGTGGCGAATGGCATCAAGGTAAGGCTGTTTGTCGAAAATCTCCAAACAAATATTAACTCATCCATTAACCATAGTGGTGAGCCTGATAATTTCATTCTAATCGGGGTTGGGGCAAATACCCGGATACATTTAACCGGTCAAACAACCTTCAATGGGATGGTGTATTCGGAAAATAAGGTAGAGCTGAACTCCAAATTCACTTTTGATAATGACATCTCAAAGATGCCTGCAACCATCACAGGTGCGGTGACAGCGAAACATATCTTTATGTCCGATCAGAGTAATATCCGTGCTGGCGGGCAGTGTTTTACCCCTGTTGAGCCTGAATATCAGATTGTCACGTTGAACCCGCAAGACTTATCGTTGACTTGCGACAGGCAGTTGGTGCAGTTTCAGGTGCAAGATAAGTCAGGCCGGCCAGCAGGTAGTTACCGCGGGAAAGTCAACATATCGACGAACCTGAATACACCCAACAAGGCCTTTTGGTACCTGCAGCAGGAAGGCGGGGAGAGTGGGAAATTGGATGTGAGCCAAACCCATGCTTTTTCCGTTGGTGACGACGGTATCGTCTCGTTGTGGTTACAGAGTGATGTTGTTGGCACCATCGTAGCTACGGGAAGCTTATCGACAGATAGCGACGAGGCGGATTCCGGACGTTATGGCTTTGTCCCGTTCAAGTTTGAAATAGAAAAAGGCCATATCCCCATTGTTGCCGGTAAACCTGCCAATATCACAATAAAAGCGAAGTCATGCCGGGACGCAAACAACAGCGATGTTGCGGTTGGTTACGAAGGCAAAAGAACCTTGAATTTCTCGACGGCCTATATTGCGCCGCGCCAAGGGCTGAGCAGTAACAATAGTCATCAGTTGGAGCTCAGAAAATCTGGAATAACAGATCCTGATAAGAACTGGAGCGTTGAAGAGGTAGAGCTCAACTTTGATAAAGGTGTTGCTGATGCCCAACTGCGTTACCTCGATGCTGGCAAGACCACGCTGACTATTCATGACCCGAACTGTACCTTGGATAAAGGCTGTGAAATCCTGCCTCAGGGTCAACTGCTAAGCAAAGCCAGTATCGGTGACTGGACCCGCTTGGAGGGCACTCAATCGGTCTGGTCGCGCCCCTATACCTTTGCCTTGTGCAATGCGGGGGAGCCATATATTGAGGGAGCAACGGGCACGGCAGATATCCCGAAAGAGAACAATGATGGCCATCTCGTTGCTTTTCTCCCCGCAGGGCGTCAATTCAGTACGTTGGTGAAGCCTGTTATATGGCAGGGTGATGGTGAGTTTAGCCTGGATGGTACGCAAAGTGATGTTGATTCAACAGCCTTGTGTGAGCGCCAAGTAACACAAAACTTTTTCCGTTCAGATGCGCCAGCAACTAACGTTGCGCTGTCTCATCGATTACATACTCCTGACAATCAACAGCAGGGCCAATTGTCAGGTACTTTGTCTTTATCGAATACCGCAATGGCAAACCAGTCATATTCATTAAGCTGGGATGAAGTCGGTAGCATCAGGCTACGGGCGGATACCGTTGGCGATTACTTAGGGATGGACATAAATGCGGGCTATCGCCATGTTGGCCGCTTCTACCCTGATGCCTTTGTGATCGTCTCTGCTGAGAGCGGTAGGCAATATCCTGACGGTCAGTCTTTTGTCTATATGGACCAACCTTTTTCTGCCCGGTTCAAGGTGGAAGCGCAGAATGTTGATGGCAAACCAACGAAAAACTACGGCGCATTTGCACCAAGTAAACAAGTCGGTTTGGACATCGCGGCTGTCGATACCCAGGTTGCTCACGGTGAGGTGAATGATTTAGGCCATAGGATTGATTGGGGCGGTTTACCTAATAATTGGAACAAAAGCTGGAACGGCGCATACATAACGGTGAATGGGTTCAACCTTGCCTTTAAGCGCGACGTTAAAAGTGCCGTTTCACCAGATAAGGCATTAACGACCAAGCCTGATGGCCCCTATGATGTTGCATTGGGAATTATGCGTGAGGCGTTGGACACTAATGAAGCTGAGGCGATCGGCTATCCGGAAATTGCCGTGGATCATGTGCTGTTTCCTTGTGACCTAGGCCAAGATGGCTGTACCGATGCTGATTCCAGGGGGGCGATGGAGTTTGCCAGCTTCAATACTCGCTATGGCCGTATGGCGCTGGACGATGTCTCCGGGCGCTTTGACAGTGAACTGTCTATACCGCTCTGGGTCGAATACTGGGATGGGCTGGACTTTGTGACCAACAAACAGGACAGTGTCGCTGCATTTGATGGCGACTTGTCGTGCAAACAAATTCTTTCCCAGTCTGACACTACCGTGACAAGCACCTCGTACACTCGCGGGTCAGGAAATGTAAAATCAGGGGACACTCGTTCCGGCGAGTTTGTTGCGGTACCGACCGAAGTGAAGGATAAAGACGGTAATTCACTGATTTATCGTGAGCAGGTGCGTTTTTGGCAGAAGGTTATCGGTGATAGCCCATTGGCGATAGACAAAGAGCCTGAAATTACTTGTGGAGCCGGTCCTTCAAGCGGCCATGGCAATTATCAGCCATGGTTAACCTTCGATTGGCGAGGAAAAGGCGATGAGAGCCCTCACTCGACAGTGACCTTTGGTGCCTACCGGGGTAACGATCGTGTGCTTTACCGCGGTGAAAAGGGCATTAATACAATGCTCGATTAAATAAAATGCCGATCTGTGGCAGGTTTGACAATCCTTGCCTTGTCTCGATCCGCACCCCTTGATACATTTAGCGCAATTTAACGAATTTGTGAGCTTGCAGGATTAGCCGAAGACTATGTTTAAAAAACTTCGTGGCATGTTTTCTAATGACCTGTCTATTGACTTGGGTACAGCCAATACCCTTATTTATGTCAAAGGACAGGGCATCGTACTGGATGAACCATCAGTAGTAGCGATCCGTCAGGATCGTGCCGGAGCAACTAAGAGTGTGGCCGCAGTCGGTCACGACGCCAAGCAGATGCTGGGCCGTACCCCGGGTAATATCGCGGCAATCCGTCCGATGAAAGACGGTGTTATCGCAGACTTTTACGTTACTGAAAAAATGCTTCAGCATTTTATCAAGCAGGTGCATGACAACAGCCTGCTGCGTCCAAGCCCACGAGTTCTAGTTGCGGTACCTTGCGGCTCTACTCAGGTTGAGCGCCGTGCCATCCGTGAATCTGCCCAAGGTGCAGGTGCGCGCGAAGTGTACTTGATCGACGAGCCAATGGCGGCGGCGATCGGTGCGGGTATGCCTGTTTCCGAAGCAACCGGCTCGATGGTGATCGATATCGGTGGTGGTACGACTGAAGTTGCGGTTATCTCGCTAAACGGTGTGGTGTACTCATCATCTGTACGTATCGGTGGTGACCGCTTCGACGAAGCGATTATCAACTACGTGCGCCGTAACTACGGCAGTCTGATCGGTGAAGCGACGGCAGAACGCATCAAGCATGAAATCGGTTCGGCTTACCCGGGTGACGAAGTGCGTGAAATCGAGGTTCGCGGCCGTAACTTGGCAGAAGGTGTGCCACGCAGTTTCACACTTAACTCAAACGAAATCCTAGAAGCGCTGCAAGAGCCGCTAACCGGTATCGTATCGGCAGTCATGGTTGCACTAGAGCAGTGTCCGCCAGAGCTAGCATCGGATATCTCCGAGCGCGGTATGGTATTGACTGGTGGTGGTGCACTTCTACGTGACCTAGACCGTCTACTGACCGAAGAAACCGGTATTCCAGTGGTTGTGGCAGAAGAGCCGCTAACGTGTGTTGCCCGTGGTGGCGGCAAGGCACTGGAAATGATCGACATGCACGGTGGCGATCTATTCAGCGAAGAATAATGCCCGTCCGGGCATGTCGACAAACAGGTTATAGCGTTACATGAAACCTATCTTTGGCAGGGGGCCTTCCCTGCAACTGCGCCTGTTTCTAGCCATTTTACTGTCGGTTGGCCTTATGCTGGCCGACAGTCGTCTTGACGCCTTTGCCAACGTCCGTTACCTGCTCAACTCGGCTATTTCCCCGTTGCAATATGCAGCTAACCTGCCTCGTGATCTACTGGGTGGTGTATCCGGACAGTTCAGTTCGCACCGGCGTCTACTGGCAGAAAACAAAACCTTGCAACGCGATCTGCTGGTTCAGCAGAGCGATGTCCTGTTGCTGGAGCAGCTCAAACAAGAAAACCAACGCCTGCGGGAACTGCTGGGCTCGCCATTTGTTCGCGATGAGAAAAAGCTCATTGCCGAGGTGATGGCGGTGGATTCTGATCCGTACAGCCATCAGGTGATGATCGACAAAGGCCGGGTAGACGGTGTCTACGAAGGCCAACCGGTGATCAACGAGAAGGGGATTGTCGGCCAGGTTGCTTATGTGGGTGCCCACAACAGTAGGGTCCTGCTGCTGATTGACCCAACCCATGCGATCCCCGTTCAGGTGGTCCGTAATGATATTCGCGTCATTGCCTCGGGCAGTGGCCAGATCGACCAGATCCAGCTCGAGCACGTACCTAGCAGCACCGACATCGAGGTGGGTGATTTGCTGGTGAGCTCAGGCTTGGGTGGTCGCTATCCTGAAGGGTATCCGGTCGGTAACGTCACCGAGTTTTCGTTCGATAACAAACGCCCGTTTGCCCAAATCAAAGCAAAACCGACGGTGCAGTTTGATCGTCTGCGTTACCTCTTGCTGGTATGGCCGACTCCTCGTGAAACCTTGACTGAGGGAGAGTTCAACAGTGGCGAATAGTCGCGCTAACGGCCGAATCTGGATTTGGCTGTCATTTTTGATTGCGCTTATCCTGCAAGCTGCCCCTTGGCCGGGGGAGCTGGAACCTTTTCGCCCATCTTGGGTCGTATTGGTTGCCTTTTACTGGGTGCTGGCATTACCCCACCGGGTCAATGTCGGAACGGCGTTGGTCCTGGGCTTGCTGTGGGACCTGATGCTCGGCTCCACGCTGGGGGTTCGGGGACTGATGATGGCGGTCCTTTGCTACATCGTCGCGCTAAACTTTCAAGTATTGCGTAACCTTTCATTGTGGCAACAGGCGATGCTGGTGGCCTTGCTGACGCTGGGCGGTAAGCTGGTTGAGTTCTGGGCTGAATACCTGGTTTCGGTGATCACTTTTGACCCGGAAAGACTATGGGCTGTACTGCTTAACTTCTTGTTATGGCCGTGGTTATTCCTGCTATTGCGACGCATGCGTCGTAAGCTCTCAATTCGTTAAAATAGTCTCCCAATGGGATCCGTTCAATGCTAGGGTGTAACCAGACACATCGAACGTGCTTGAATGGATCACATTGATTTATCACACAAAAGCAAATGAATGATATCATGTCGACACCACAACTCTATTTGGCCTCGGGCTCGCCGCGCCGCAAAGAACTTTTGACCCAACTCGGCTACCAGTTTGAGCGGGTTGTCGTTGATGTTGAAGAGCAGCATCAGGCAGGCGAATCGCCAGCAGATTATGTCCAACGTTTGTCTGTAGACAAGGCATTGGCAGGCGTTGCGGTCGTAGAAGGCAAAGCACCGGTATTGGGTGCAGATACCATTGTGGTGTCGGGTGATCGTATCTTGGAAAAACCCCAGGATTTTGATGATGCCCGGCAAATGCTTCGCTTACTGTCAGGCAAGCGCCATCAGGTGATGACGGCAGTGACCGTAGCCTGTGATGAGCGTCAGGAAACACGCTTGGTAGTGACCGATGTGTGGTTCAAAACACTGTCAGATAAAGAAATAGAAGACTACTGGCAAAGTGGTGAGCCGCAGGACAAAGCAGGGAGCTACGGCATTCAGGGGATCGGCGGCAAGTTCGTCGAGCGTATCGATGGCAGTTATTATGCTGTGGTGGGGTTACCTTTGGTGGAAACCGACATCATGGTTCAAGACTTTTTAGATTTATCAATTTAGAGGCAACCATGAGCACAGAGCTGCTAATTAACGTGACCCCGAGTGAGACGCGTGTCGCGATGATCGAGTCGGGGACCCTGCAGGAGGTTCACATTGAACGTGAATCCAAGCGTGGGATCGTTGGCAATATTTATAAAGGGCGTGTCAGCCGAGTGTTGCCGGGAATGCAGGCGGCCTTTGTGGATATCGGCCTGGAAAAAGCGGCATTCCTGCACGCATCGGACATTGTCCCGCACACCGAGTGTGTGGCAGAGAACGAGAAGCAGCAGTTCCAGGTACGCGATATTTCGGAACTGGTACGTCAGGGCCAGGATCTGGTGGTGCAGGTGGTCAAAGACCCATTGGGTACCAAGGGTGCGCGCCTGACTACTGATGTAACCCTACCTTCACGGTATTTGGTCTTCATGCCGGGGGCGAGCCATGTTGGCGTTTCCCAGCGTATAGAAAGCGAAGAAGAGCGTGAGCGCCTTAAAAACGTAGTGAATGAATACTGCGACGATCTGGGCGGTTTTATTATCCGTACTGCCGCCGAAGGGGCAACCGATGAAGAAATGGCGCAGGACGCGGCGTTTCTTAAACATCTATGGCGCAAGGTGCTTGAGCGCCGTGCCAAATACAAGCCGAAGTCAATGCTGTACGGTGAGTTGGGTCTGGCGCAGCGTATCTTGCGTGACTTTGTCGGAACCGAGCTTGATTGTATCCAGGTTGACTCCCGTTTGGGCTACGAGAAGCTCAAGGAGTTTACCGATGAGTTTGTGCCTGAACTGAGCGACAAGCTGGAATATTACGCTGGTGAGCAGCCTATCTTTGATTTGTTCGACACTGAAAATGAGATCCAGCGTTCGTTGGATCGCAAGGTCGAGCTGAAATCCGGTGGTTACCTGATTATTGACCAGACCGAGGCGATGACCACGGTTGATATCAATACCGGGGCCTTTGTCGGTCGCCGCAATCTTGAAGAGACTATCTTCAATACCAATATCGAAGCCACCAAAGCCATTGCCCGCCAACTACGCCTGCGTAACCTTGGTGGGATCATCATAATCGACTTTATCGATATGGCCCACGATGATCACCGTCGCCGGGTGTTGATGGCGCTGGAGCAGGCCTTGTCCTACGATAGGGTAAAGACCAACATTAATGGTTTTACCCAGCTAGGCCTGGTTGAAATGACACGTAAGCGTACCCGCGAGAGCATCGAGCATGTCTTGTGTGATACCTGCCCGACCTGTGAAGGCCGCGGCACCGTGAAAACGGTGGAAAGTGTTTGCTACGAAATTCTTCGTGAGATCACCCGAGTCAACCGTGCCTATGATGCGGACAGGTTTGTCGTATATGTGTCTCCGGCGGTGGCCGAAGCGTTGGCCGGTGATGAATACCATGCCCTTGCCGAGTTGGAAGTCTTCATTGGCAAGCAGGTGAAAATCAAAGCAGAGCCGCTGTACGTACAAGAACAGTTTGATGTCGTGATGATGTAAAGCGGAGCAATAGAGTGACAACAGTTCCAGTTCGACTGGCACGTGGATTGATGTGGCTGGTACTGACAATGTTGGTACTGGCCGCTGTTGCGATTAGCGGTCTGCGATTTTACCTGCCCCAACTCAACGAATACCGTGAGCCGATCCGTCAATGGGCCTCTGAGCAAATTGATATGGATCTCGAGGTTGAGTTGGTTGAAGGACATTGGCGTAACTTTGGCCCGTCTCTGGTGTTACAAGGGGTCAAGGTCAACCTGCCTGGGGCACCTGAATCGCTAGTTAAGGTCGGCGATGTTTCGATGCAGCTTGATATGTTGGGGTCGGTGCTGAGCCTTAGCCCGGTCTTCCAGGATATCCGTATTGATGAGCTGAGCCTAGATCTGACCCGCCTGTCGGGTACGGAGAGTAGCAGTACGGCCAACTCTGAACGTAGCCAAATGGCAACGATCCAACGATTAGAAGAGCTGCTGTTTGTCCAACTGGGCCAGTTCTCGGTCCGAAACTCCGATATTACCTTGATGTCGCCTGCCGAAGAGAAGTTGACGGTCGATATCAAAGAACTGAAGTGGGATACCCATAACCGCCAGCGCCGTGCGGAAGGGGTTGTCAGTATTGCCGATACCCATTTCAGCCAGATGCAAGTGATTGCTAACCTGTCCGATAACCGCTCCTGGGCCAAGATGTCCGGTGATATCTACCTGCAGGCGCGTAACCTTTCTGTGACGCCATGGCTTAACAAGCAGCACCTGACTGATGCCAATATTACGGGCAGTAATCTCAATGCCGAAGTCTGGCTGACCCTGTCGGGCGGTGCGTTGCAGCAGAGCTTAGTTAAACTTGATGATAGCTTCTTGCGTTGGCAGCTTGGCGACGAAAAACACCAGTTCCGGGTCCGCCAGGGCCTAGTGCAACTCGAACCACAGCAAAACGAAAACGGTGAATCAGGCTGGCGTGTCGACAGTGATCAGATGGTACTGGAAACTGATGATACTCCTTGGCCGGCATTTGATATTGCCGCCAGCTGGCTACCCGATGATTGGAAGTTAGCAGCTACCAACCTCTCTCTCGAGAATCTACAGCCGTTTATCACTTTCTTGCCTAATGACAGTGAGTTGGCCAACGTATTGTCAACGCTGCAGCCTTCCGGCCAGATCAGCGATATCCGTGTCGCTGCCAGCAAGGGCAGTGCACCACAATTTTCTTTCCACGTCAGCCAACTAGGCCTTAAGCAGTGGGAACTGCTACCGGGGATCCACAAGTTGGATGCAGTAGTTGCGGGCAACACCCAAGGTGGTCGAGCCATACTTGACCTGAAAGAGGATGAATTGCCTTATGGTGACGTCTTCCAGGCTCCGTTGAACATAGATGCTGCTGATGTCACCGCTTATTGGCAAGTCGGTGAAGACGGTTGGCGTTTGTGGAGTGACAAGATTGATGTGGCGACCCCGCACCTCAAGGTCGATGGCCAGTTCCGCTTGGATTTCCCGGCCGACGCGCCATCGTGGCTGTCATTTTATGGCGAGGCCAGCCTGAATAATGCAGGGGAAACCTGGCGCTACTTACCGACCCTGGCTCTGGGTCGTAGCCTGACTGATTACCTGTCGGCAGCCATCCGAGGCGGACAGGCAGAATCAGCACAGTTGTTATGGTACGGTGAGCTTGCTGACTTCCCTTATGGTAAACATGATGGTGTGTTCCAAGCGTTTGTCCCGCTGCGCCAGGGCAAGTTCAGCTTTGATACCGCATGGCCTGAGCTGACCGATCTCAAGCTCGACCTGCTGTTTGAAAACGACTTCATGTACCTCGATGCCACGCATGCCAAGACCATGGGAGCAACGGCTTCTAGGGTGACCGGTGATGCCGAGCTAAGCAGTGACGGCCACCTGAAATTGACGGTCGATGTCGCTGCCGAGGGGGATCAGGTTCGTGATTACATGCTGGCGACCCCGCTGGTGGACTCGGTGGGCGCAGCGCTGACAACGGTGCAGGTAAGTGGGCCGGTGACCTCCCAGTTCAAACTCGATATCCCTTTTGATGGTGAAGACGTTAGGGCATGGGGTAGCGCAGAGCTAACTGGCAACCAGGTACAGTTGGATGCGCCGCCACTAACCCTTGAAGGCGCAATTGGCACTATTAAGTTTGATGATGACAAGGTATCAGCCGAGAAAATCACGGCCAACCTATTGGCGCAGCCTGTCAATGTGGGCTTCTCCGGTAGCAGTGTAGCTAAGGGCTATCGTGTTGATGTCGCGCTAGATGGTGATTGGCAAGTCGAGACCCTACAACAGCAGGTGCAAGACCCGCTACTAGCGAAGGTGACCGGACGAAGCCGCTGGCAAGGTACGGTAGGCGTAGATCTCAATGATACCGGTTTTGAATATCAAGTGGGTATTCAGGCTGCATTGAAAGATGCGGTGAGTACTTTGCCGTATCCATTGGCTCTCGCTGCGGGTAGTCCTGATACTTTCAAACTGGATGTAACCGGTAATGGCCAATCACTGGTGGGCAAAGCTAACCTTCCGGGAGTGGCTTATCAGGCCAAGATTGACCTTACCGGCGAGAAGCTCAATATTGATGCCAGCCAAATGGCGATAGGCAAAACCGCTTTGCACCGGCTAAAAGCTGGAGAACACGGCTTAGATATTGTGGCTGACAAAGTGGATGGTGACAGTTGGGTAGATTTGATTTCGGCAGTACACGACAAGGTTGAAGCGGATGCCGCCTCAGACAGTGCATCCGTGAAACCGGATATCCCCGTGCCAACCCGTATCGAAGCCAATGTACGACAGATAAAACTGGCCTCACTCGATTGGAATCGTGTGGTTTTCTCTGCTAATCAGCTCGCCGATACCTGGCAATTCCGTCTTGATAGCCGGGAGGCGAAAGGCCAGGCCCGTTGGCCTAAAGGACAGCCTCTGGATTTGGCGATAGATACGTTCCACTTGAACCTGCCTCAGGTTGAAGTCGGCAAGCCCAAGGCAAAATACAAGCCACAGCGCGACATCCCTGCAGCGACCGACTTTGATCGCAGTATGATGTCCAATATGCCTGAGATGGATTTGATGCTGCGCGATGCATGGTTGCAAGGCTACCGGCTCGGTGAGGTGTCCGGCAAGTTGCGCCGGGAAGGCAACATGTTGGAGTTGAGAAACTTTACCGTTGATTCTGGGGCCACTTCCCTCAATCTTGATGGCCACTGGAGCCTCGATGGTGACCGCAGTGAAACCCAGATTGCCTTTGATATCGATGGCCAGAACAGCTCTGATTTGATGGGGCGTTTTGGCATCTCCGGGGGGATCCAAGGGGCTAAGTTCAGTACCTACGCCTCGATTCAGTGGCAAGGCGCGCCATGGTCTATGCACCGTGAAACCTTGACCGGAGAGTTGAAGTCGGAAACCGGCCAAGGGGTGATCAGTGATATCGGTGGTGCGGGCCGACTGCTGGGCCTGTTTAGTATCGATTCGTTGATCCGCCGGATGCAGCTTGATTTCTCTGGGATTTTTGACGAAGGTCTAGCGTTTAACTACATCCGTGGTAGCGGCCGAATTGAAAATGGCCTGTTTGAGACCGACAATATAAAGATGCAGGCACTTGCAGGCGATATGTTTATCCGCGGAAGTGCTAATCTTGTCAATGAGACAGTAGATGCGAAGGTAAGATTCATCCCTGATTTTACATCAGGCATTCCAGTCCTTACCGCGTTTGCGGTAGCACCTCAAACAGCAATTTATGTCTTTGCTATCTCAACGGCACTGTCGCCTGTCCTGGATGTATTTACCCAAGTTAACTACGTGGTGAAAGGGCCGATTGACTCGCCAGTGGTGACTGAGCAGTCCCGCTTCACGGGCGAGTACAATGTCTCAGAGATGCTAAAAGGCAAAGACAAGGAAGCAAAATAACAACAATACCCGCCAAGCTGCCGTATGGTAGTTTGATAACGGTAGCAAAGGGAGAATGCAGATGGCTAAATTCGGTATTGTACAAATGACTTCGGGGGCAGATCCTGAGATAAACCTCAAGCACCTGAAGATGAAACTCAAGGGCTTGCAACTTCAGGGTGCCAAACTGGTTGTCACGCCGGAAAACTGTCTGGTGTTTGGCTCCCGTGAGGACTACTTTGCTCATGCTGAGCCGTTAGCTGAAGGCCCTTTGCAGGCGCAAGTTGCTGCGTTGGCTAAACAGCTGGGGATTTGGGTGCTGATTGGCTCGATGCCAATTCGCCAGCTTGATGGGGCGATCACCTCGACGGCTTTGCTGTTTGATGATCATGGCCAGCTTCAGGGCCATTACGATAAGCTGCATATGTTTGATGTCGAGATCGACGATGCCCACCATAGCTACCGTGAATCTGATACCTTCCGTGCCGGTCGTGAAACCAAGGTGATCGCGACACCGTTTGGCAACATTGGTTTATCTATCTGTTATGATGTGAGGTTCCCGCAACTTTATGCTGCGCTGCGTGAGCAGGGAGCCGATATTATCGTCGTTCCTGCTGCCTTCACCAAGGTAACGGGTAAGGCGCACTGGGAATTGCTGCTGCGAGCCCGTGCTGTTGAAACCCAGTGCTGGATGGTGGCTGCTGCCCAGTGGGGAGAGCACAATGAGCAGCGCGAAACCTGGGGGCACTCGATGATTGTTGACCCTTGGGGGCAGGTCGTGGCTTGCCAGCAACAGGGGACTGGGGTCATGGTGGCCGATGTCGACCTTGATTTGAGCAAGGCTATCCGAACAAACATGCCACTTGTTGAGCACGCACGATTCAGTGTTCAGCAACGTGAAGGCTGACCGGCAGAGGGGCCGGGTAGCAATGAATATAAGAGCAAACTAAATGACGCTGGAAACTGTAGAAAACACAATGCTGGCCCAATCCGGGTTAGGACGTGAAGAGCTAAATCAAGTACTGGGGCTAGTGGCGGCACGCAATGTCGATTATGCCGACATCTATTTCCAGTCATGCTGGCATGAGTCTCTGGTGCTTGAAGACAGCATCATTAAAGATGGCTCGTTCAATATTGACCGTGGTGTTGGTGTTAGGGCGGTATCTGGTGAGAAGACGGGCTTTGCGTATTCAGACCAGATCAACCAGCTTGCCTTGCAGCAATCGGCCAAAGCAGCCCGCGGCATTACCCGCAGCGGCGGTAACGGCCAGGTGAAGGCTTTTGCCCCGGTAACGGCAAGCGGGATCTATGCACCGGTCAACCCACTAGACAGCTTCGACAAGCACCAGAAGATTGCTTTGCTGGAGGAAATCGATCGCTATATCCGTACCAAGGAGCCTTTGGTCAAGGAAGTGTCGGTTAGCATCAATGGTGTCTACGAGCAGGTACTGGTAGCGGCACTTGATGGCACCTATGCTGCGGATATTCGTCCGCTAGTTCGCCTTTCTATTAGCGTTCTGATTGAGAAGGGAGACAAGCGCGAGCACGGTAGTGCTGGCGGTGGTGGCCGTTATGGCTATGAGTACTTCCAGACTGAAGAAGGCAACGGCAAGTCGGTGGCATTGAACTATGCTGATGAAGCTATCCGCCAAGCCCTGATCAACATCGAGGCAGATGAAGCGCCAGCAGGTACTATGCCTGTGGTTCTTGGTGCTGGTTGGCCGGGTGTATTGCTGCACGAAGCGGTAGGCCATGGCTTGGAAGGTGACTTCAACCGTAAAGGCTCTTCGATGTTCTCGGGCCAGATGGGCGAACAGGTCACTTCTAGCCTGTGTACTATTGTCGATGACGGTACGCTGAAAGATCGTCGTGGCTCTCTCAATATCGATGACGAAGGCACGCTGGGCCAATACAATGTGCTGGTTGAGGGCGGTAAGCTTAAAGGCTACATGCAGGATAAGCTCAATGCGCGCTTGATGGGCGTAGCGCCAACCGGTAACGGTCGCCGTGAGTCATATGCACACCTTCCTATGCCGCGTATGACCAATACCTATATGCTACCGGGCGAGCACACACCAGAAGAGATCATTGCCAGTGTTAAGCAAGGTGTCTATGCGCCTAACTTCGGCGGTGGCCAGGTTGATATTACCTCGGGCAAGTTTGTGTTCTCGGCATCCGAAGCCTACTTGATTGAAAACGGCAAGATCACCCGTCCAATTAAAGGGGCAACCTTGATCGGTAGCGGTATCGAGGCGATGCAGCAGGTATCGATGGTCGGTAATGACCTGGATATCGACCGTGGTGTCGGTGTCTGTGGTAAGGCGGGGCAGAGTGTACCTGTTGGTGTTGGCCAGCCAACCCTGAAAATCGAGTCGATGACTGTCGGCGGTACCCAGTAAAAGAAAAGCCAGCATAAGCTGGCTTTTTTGTCTCTGATTTAAGTACTCATTTTAACCTGCATACCTAAAGCAAGGCTATTTTTTAAAGCCGCATGAAGACATCCTTGTCGCTCAGACTTGCCATCCATGGCAAGTAAACTTTAAAAACATAGCCATGCTTTATGCTTGGCAACAGTGAGTAACTTAGTCTTCCAGATACAGTTCTTTCAGGTACTGGAAGATTTCGCGGTAGGCTTTGGCTGGCTTGTTCTGGGCTTTTTCTTTATTAGCCTGGCGAACTAGCTGGCGTAGGCGCTGGCGGTCGGCATCTGGGTGATCAACCAAAATGGCGTTGATCATGCTGTCGCCGTTTTCGATCAGCTTTTCACGCTTTTGCTCCAGCTTCTTCAGCTCTGCTGTCGCTTGGTTGTGCTTGTTGTTGATCTTGTCCAGGGCCGCTTGGATAGGCTCAACTTCTACTTGGCGCATCAACTTACCAATACGCTGCAACTGACGGCGACGTGCTTCTTTGTTGAAGCGTTGTGCGTCCTTCACAGCTTCAAGCATCTCTTCATCAAGAGGCACTTTTGCTAGGGCATTAGGCTTTAGGTTAACTAGCTCCTCACCTAGCTTCTGTAGGGCTTCCATGTCGCGTTTCATCTCGGATTTACTTACCCAGATGATTTCTTCTTCCGGTTCCCATGGGGCTTTTTGGTTTTTACGGCTCATAACTGGCTCATGACTTTTGCATTTGGTTTTTATTTTACCAGTTTAATCGTGATTTGGGGCGCAAATTCCACCTATGCAGTGTTATCCTAAGAGTAATACCAATTTCATTGGCTTACCTCTTGCGCTGCGATGCAGGTCTGAAGGTTAGGGCCATTATTGAGATAATTATTATGGACGTGAGAGAACAGGTTGCCCAGCAGCGTGTGGAACTAGAAGCCGCTGTGGCAAAGGCGCTAGAAGTTGCCGGCCAGCAAGCGGATGCAGCGGAAGTTGCCATTAACAAAACCACAGGGATCAGCGTATCGACCCGGATGTGTGAGGTCGAAAATGTTGAATTCAACAGCGACGGTGCCCTTGGTATCACGGTATACCGTGGCCAGCGTAAAGGCAGTGCTTCTACCTCTGATTTAAGCGAGAAAGCGATTGCCCAGACAGTGGCTGCCGCTCTCGATATTGCCCGCTATACATCAGAAGACCCGTTTGCAGGCCCTGGCCCTGCAGAGCTGATGGCTAAAGATATCCCTGATTTGGATTTGTTCCACCCGGATGAGCCTGAGCCGGATCACGCTGCAGAAATCGCTGCCCGTGCCGAGCAGGCGGCGCTGGAGTTCGACCCCCGCATTAAACAGAGTGACGGCGCTAGCTACGATAGCCATTACGGTATTCGCGTGTACGGTAATAGCCACGGTATGCTTGCCAGTTACGCCTCTAGCCGTCACAGCACCAGTTGTTGTGTTATTGCCGAAGGCAAGAACGGTGAGATGGAGCGAGACTACAGCTACACCACTGCCCGCCGGGCAAGTGAGCTATGGACACCGGAGCGTGTTGGCCAAGAAGCTGCCGAGCGTACCGCTGGCCGTGTAGACCCGCAGAAGCTGTCTACCCGCGAAGCGCCAGTGATGTTCGCGGCAGATATTGCGACCGGGATGTTTGGTCACTTGGTGATGGGGATTAGCGGCTCTAACCTGTACCGTAAGTCTTCTTTCCTGCTGGACAAACTGGGTGAGCAAATCTTCCCTGAGTGGCTGAATATCAGCGAGCGCCCGCATATCCTGCGCGGTATGGCGAGTACGCCGTTTGATAGCGAAGGTCTTGCTACCAAAGACTTGGAGATCATCCAAGATGGCCGCCTGCAAACTTACCTCATGACCAGCTATGCAGCCCGTAAACTGGGCCGCCAGCCAACCGGCCATGCCGGTGGTATCCACAACTGGCTCGTCAACTCGACGGGTGAGAGCTTCGAGCAGATGCTCAAGAAGATGGACCGCGGCCTGTTGGTTACCGAGCTGATGGGACAGGGCGTCAACATCGTTACCGGCGATTACTCCCGTGGTGCTGCTGGCTTCTGGGTTGAAAATGGCGAAATCCAATACCCGGTGAGTGAAATCACCATTGCCGGTAACCTAAAAGACATGATGCAGAACATCGTGGCAATCGGTAGCGACACCGAAACCCGCAGCCAGATCCAAACCGGCTCGATGCTGCTTGGTAGTATGAAGATTGCTGGTGAGTAGGGCGTAGTCCTATTCGCAGGGGCTGGGAAGAGCTGGTCCTCGGACCTAGGAAGAGCAGAAGCAAGAGCTTGACGTATCATAGCTTTCTGAAAATACTACCTGCAGGACCCAGGACCCAGGACCCAGGACCCAGGACCCAGGACCCAGGACCCAGGACCCAGGACCCAGGACCCAGGACCCAGGACCCAGGAC
>NZ_JACSOF010000104.1:0-23657 GCF_014349205.1 Photobacterium sp. BZF1 | reverse complement strand
GGATATTAATGTAGATCACGATCACAAATACTAGCCATTACCCCATTCGGATTAGCATTCAGTAGCACATATTGACCCCCGTCAATTATTTCCCCGATAAATCAGGGACAATGACCTCGTTTCTTATTTTGAGGGCTGTGTAACAGCGCTATTTGCAGTGAAAAGCTGTGAAGATTTGTTACAGATTCCTTATTTTGGCCAACCGGCCTTTTTGATTCCTAAGAGGTTACATATGAGCAATCCAGCAGAGAAAAACCAAAAGGTAACGATAGGTGCATATATTGCCCTAGCGTTCGCTTTTGTGTTCTTTTCAGGTCTACTACAAACCAATGAGTGGTACGGTGTATTTGATTTCAACACCCTAAACGGCTCTTTCGGTACCATGGCAAACACGGTAACAGCAGCGGCAGACGGTGCGGTTGAAGTTACCCAAACGACCATGCGCGGTACTGGCGGTAGCGGTGCACGTGACGGCTTCCTGTTTGCCCTAACACTTGTCCCTACAGTTATGTTCGCTCTGGGTATGATCAACGTCCTTGAGCACTACGGTGCCCTAGACGCTGCTCGTAAGCTGCTAACCCCACTACTACGTCCACTAGTTGGCCTACCTGGTGATACTGGCCTTGCGCTAATCGCTTCTCTACAGAACACTGACTCAGGCGCATCAATGACCCGCCAACTTCAGGAAGGCGGTCACATCACCCAACGCGAAACCGATGTGTTCGCGATGTTCCAGTTCTCTGCCGGTGCAACCATTGTTAACTTCTTCTCTTCAGGTGCGGTGCTATTCACCCTAACCTATGCTGACGGCAGCAACGCAGTAACCTCTTCAATCGGTCTGGCTGTAGTCATCATGTTCGTGATGAAGATTGTTGGCGCGAACATCTTCCGCCTATACCTAAAAGCCACTGACAAGAAAAACAACGTTTCTACTGAGAAGGAGACCGCATAATGTCTCAAGCAACTAAAAAACCAATGGTTACTGATATCTTCGTAGAAGGCGCGAAGAAAGGCTGGGCAATCTCGACTAGCTCAACAATTCCAAACGTACTGATGGCATTCGTGATCATCAAAGTACTTTCACTTACCGGTGCACTAGACGCAATGGGCGTTCTGTTCTCACCTATCATGGGCATCTTCGGTCTGCCTGGTGAAGCTGCAGCTGTACTAATCGGTGCCTGGATGTCTATGGGTGGTGCGGTTGGTGTGGTAATCACCCTGTTTGATGCTGGTATCCTTGACGGTAACCACATCGCTATCCTAGCCCCAGCAATCTACCTAATGGGCTCTCAGGTTCAGTACCTTGGCCGTATCCTAGGTGTTATCGGCACAGAAGGCCGCCACATCCCTGTGATGGTTGCGATTTCTGTTTTGAACGCATTCGTTGCTATGTTCGTGATGAACATCCTAGTGTAAATCACTACTTTTAAGGGGGCATATGCCCCCTTTTTCCTGTCGCTATTCATACCCTATAAGGTTTCTCTCAGGAGCTAATATGAGTTTCTCACTGCAAGATTACTTGGAAGAACTACGCCCGCTGATCGATGTTGATTGCGGTACGCTAACCAAAGAAGGCATTGAAGTTATTGCCAACCAGATGGAACAAAAATATGTTGATCTGGGCTGGAACGTTAAGCGCATTGACTGCGGTATTGCCGGTACAGGTCTTGAAGTTCGCAACAAGCCTGACGCAGAGCAAATTGACGTGATGCTAATCGGCCACATGGACACTGTGTTCCCTGTTGGCACTGTTGCTGCTCGCCCAATGACGTTTGATGACAAGCGTGCTTACGGCCCTGGCGTTTCTGACATGAAATCTGGTCTGCTGAACGTTGTTTACGCCCTGCGTGAAATGGACAAGGAAACACTGGATAAGCTGTCTATCTGTGTATGCATGAACCCAGATGAAGAAATCGGTTCACTACACTCTGAAAAATGGCTAAAGAGTGTTGCGGTTAACGCAAAAAATGTACTGGTGGCAGAAGCTGCCCGTGCTGATGGCTCTTTGGTAAAAGCCCGTAAGGGTATGGCTCGCTACCGCCTGACTTTTGCAGGTAAAGCGGCACACGCCGGTAACGAACCACAAAATGGCCGCAGTGCAATCACTGAGATGGCAAACTGGATCCTAGCGATTAACGAACTGACCAACTTCGAAAGCGGTACGACCCTAAACGTAGGTGTAGTGAAAGGTGGCGCAGGTGCCAACATCGTTCCAGACCACGCTGAGGCTGTTGTTGACGTTCGCTTCTGGGATAACGACGAATACGCAGCGGCTGATGCAAAAATCCGCGCGATGGCAGAAACGCCATTCGTTGACGGCGTGGCAATCACCATTGACCGTGAAGCACACAAGCCTTCTATGGTTCCTTCTGAGAAAACAGAAGCACTGATGGCTTTGGTCGAAGAATCAGGTAAAGAGTTGGGTATCGACATTACTTGGCAAGAAGTAGGCGGCGGCTCAGATGCCAACCTTACTGCGGTACTTGGTATCCCGACGCTTGATGGCCTTGGCCCTGCAGGTGCAGGCTTCCACAGTGCTGATGAATACCTTGAGCTTGAAACTATCGAGCCTCGTATCCAACTACTTAAGAAAGTCCTAGCTAAAATCGCAGGTTAATCATTATTACCGCATGGTTTTAGACCAAAGGGCGCTGCGGCGCCCTTTTTCATTCTGGCTTATTTGCGTTCAGGCCAACTCCCTCCAGCTAATCCCTTCAGGCGCATCCGGTTCTTTTTGTTTGTTTGGTAAGCCTCTAGGTATTTCTTCCGCACCTTGGCTAAGTGCGCTTGTGCCTTTACTTTCATAGAGATCCCCATAACAAACCCATATAGCGGAGTGAGGTCCGATAGGCTACAGACATACAAAACACCGTTCAATAGGGCAAACTCAATCAATACAATTCGATACAATAACCCTATTCGTGCCACATAAGTGGCATTTAATATGGATGTTTTCTGCAAAACTGATCTTGATCAATGACGTTACTGCGCTTTGCCCTTATCCTCGCCCCATAAGTTGCAATATAAATACACCTTTAAAGGAATGCAATAATGTCGAACTTAGCAATGTTCTGTCACCAATGCTCTATGGCCCAGACTGGCGGCTGTGGTAGCACGGGTAAAACCCAAGGTACTTGTGGGAAAGATGAAAACCTTTCCCGCCTGCAAGATATTATGATTTTCGGCCTGAAAGGCCTTTCTGCCTACCGTACTCATGCCGATGATCTAGGTGCAGATACCAAGTCAGTTGATGACGTGATTGCCGAAACGCTTTACTTCACGCTGACTAACGTTAACTTCAGCTTCGACCAACATATCGCCCAGCTAATGAAGATTGGTGGTGCCGGTAGCGAGATGATGTCTCGTCTTGGTGAAGCCCACCATGGCCGCTTAGGGATCCCTACTCCTGTTTGTGTGCCGCAAAACAAAGCTGAAGGTAAAGGTATCCTGGTTACCGGTCACGACCTTGAACTACTAGAGCGCCTTTTGATTGCCACCGAAGGTAAAGGCATCAATATCTATACCCACTCAGAAATGCTACCTGCCCACGGCTACCCTGAGCTGCGTAAATACAGCCATCTTAAGGGTAATATCGGTAAAGCTTGGTTCGACCAAAAACAACTCTTCCAGAAGTGGAACGGGACTATCATCGTTACCACCAACTGTATTGTGCCGCCAACTGGCCGTGCTGATTATGCAGACCGCCTATACAGCTACGGCATTGTGGGTATCGATAACTGCCGCCAGCTTGAGGACGATTTCGGTCCATTGATCGAACAGACCTTGAGCCTGCCGGACATCGAAGGTTTCGAGAGCGAAGAAACCCTGATGACTGGCCACAACTACAAGACCATTCTTGGTTTGGCTCCGCAGATCCTTGAAGCAGTCAACGAAGGTAAGATCAAGCAGTTCTTCGTTGTCGCCGGCTGTGACAAGCCTGGTAAGCCGAATGACTACTTCCGCGAGTTGGCCCTGTCGATCCCGGACGATTGCATTATCCTGACATCTTCGTGCGGTAAGTTCCGTTTCAACGACCATGACTTCGGTACCGTTCCTGGCACAGAGATCCCGCGTTACCTCGACCTTGGCCAGTGTAATGACAGCTACGGTGCCGTAATGATCGCACTTGCCCTTAGCGATGCGATGGGTGTGCCTGTCAACGATCTTCCAGTGAACATCGTTCTGTCTTGGATGGAGCAAAAAGCAGTATTGATCCTACTGGCGCTATTCAACCTAGGTATCCAGAACATCTACCTTGGCCCTAACCCGCCAGAATTTGTTAACGAAGATATCTTTGCCTTCCTACAGCAGCAGTTCAACCTGCAGCTAACTGGCAATGCCAAAGATGATTTGGCTCGCATGCTGAATCCTCAACCGCAACTAGACGTGGTTGAAGTGTAAAACGGCAATCATGCCCTCGGGCCGGCCCTCTGCTACCCACTAGGGGTCGGTCCACCCTTAATTAAAACAATAACACAGCAACATGTTTGCCTGTGTCGATTACCTGCACCTGTTAAACAGGGCTTGCCCATTGGAGCCAGTCATGTCTACTCATCCACAAAGCCAATCGCAGTTTGTCACCATGGACGGCAATGAAGCCGCCGCATCAGTCGCTTATCGCTGTAATGAAGTGATCGGTATCTACCCTATCACCCCGTCTTCCCCTATGTCGGAAGCCTGCGAAACATGGGAATCCCAGCAAAAGGAAAATATCTGGGGCCAGGTCCCTCGCGTTATTGAAATGCAATCTGAAGGCGGTGCCGCCGGTGCGGTGCACGGTGCCCTGATGGCTGGCGCGATGTCGACCACCTTTACTTCATCGCAAGGGTTATTGCTCAAAATCCCTAATATGTACAAGATTGCCGGCGAACTCACCCCGTTCGTCATGCATGTTGCCGCCCGTACCCTTGCAACCCATGCTTTGTCCATTTTCGGTGATCACTCAGATGTGATGGCAGTTCGCCAGACAGGCTTTGCCATGCTGGCAGCAGGCAGTGTGCAGCAAGCCCATGACTTTGCGCTTATCAGCCAAGCTGCAACATTGGAAAGCCGTGTACCCTTCGTGCACTTCTTCGATGGCTTCCGTACCTCGCATGAAATCAACAAAATCAAAGTGATTGATGACGCGACGTTACATACCATGATAGATAACGAGCAAGTCAACGCCTTCCGTGAACGCGGCCTGACCCCAGACGCCCCGAGCATCCGCGGTACCGCACAAAACCCAGATACCTTCTTCCAGGCTCGTGAAGCTTCAAACCTGTTCTATCAAGCCTGCCCTGATATCGTGGCAGACAAAATGGCCCAGTTTGCTGAATTAACTGGCCGCGAATATCGCCCGTTTGACTACTACGGCCACCCACAAGCTGATGACGTCATTGTCGTAATGGGCTCAGCATCATCGACGGTAAAACAAGCCGTTGACCACCAGCTCGCCCTCGGCCAAAAAGTCGGTGTCATTACCGTTCACTTGTATCGCCCGTTCTCGCTATCACATCTGATTGCTGTATTACCAACGTCGGTGGCTCGTATCGCAGTGCTGGATCGCACCAAAGAGCCGGGCGCATTGGGCGAGCCGCTTTACTTGGATGTAATGGCTGCCTTGCAGCAGGCCGTTGCCAACCAGCAATTCCCGCACATGCCTGCGATTGTCGGTGGTCGTTATGGCTTGTCATCCAAAGAGTTTACCCCGTCCCATGCGGCAGGCATTTTCAACGCCATGATTGAAGGCCAAATCAGGCATCCGTTTACGGTGGGGATCGTCGATGACATCACTCACTTATCGCTACCTCAACCGAATACGATCGACATTGAGCCTACGGGACGACTGCGGGCGCTGTTTTATGGCTTGGGTGCCGACGGAACCGTCAGTGCCAACAAAAACACTATCAAGATTTTGGGTGAGAATACCCCGCTGCACACACAAGGGTATTTTGTCTACGACTCGAAAAAATCAGGCGGGATCACCACCTCGCACCTACGCATTGATAGTCAAGCCGTCGAAGCTCCTTACCTGATTGAACAGGCCGACTTTATTGCCTGCCACCAATTCCAGTTCGTCGACAAACTGGAAATGTTTGAAAAAGCAGCGCCTAAAGCGACCCTGCTCCTAAACAGCCCTCATGATGCGGACAGTGTTTGGCAGCACCTCCCACGGGAAGTGCAGCAGGTGATCATCGGCCGCCAATTGAAGCTGTATGTCATTGATGCAGTTAAACTGGCCCGTGAGCTTGGCCTGAAAAACCGCATCAATACCATTATGCAGGCAGGCTTTTTCGCCCTCAGCAACTTGATGCCACTTGAGGACGCCCTTTCTCAGCTAAAAACAGCTATTGAAAAAAGCTACAGCAAACGTGGCCCAGCAATTGTTGAAGCAAACCATGCTGCGGTAGATGCGGCGGTTGCACATATTCAGTCTGTGGCGATTCCGGATGAAGTCACCAGTGTTTTCCGTCGCCCACCGGTCGTCAGTGAAAATGCACCGGACTTGGTCAAGCGTGTCAGCGCCATGATGATGGCAGACAAAGGTGACCAACTGCCTGTCAGTGCTTTCCCCGTTGATGGCTGCTGGCCGACAGCAACTACACAGTGGGAAAAACGTAACATTGCTCAGGAAGTCCCAGTATGGGAAGAAGATCTGTGTACCCAATGTAATATCTGCACCTTGGTGTGCCCGCATGCTGCAATCCGAGCCAAAACCGTTTCCCTAGGTGAATTGGTTGATGCCCCTGACAGTTTCAAGCATACCGACTATAAACAGCGTGACTTCAAGGGCCAAGCTTATACCTTGCAGGTCTCTCCAATGGACTGCACCGGCTGTAACCTATGTACTACGGCATGCCCTGCCAGTGACAAAGACAACCCAGCCCGTAAAGCCATCAACATGGTGCCGAAGCAGGACGTTATCGAACAGCAAAGCTCAAACTATGAGTACTTTTTGCAACTTCCAGAAGTGGAGCGCATTGATATCAAACGTATCGATGCCCGAACCAGCCAACTGCTACAGCCACTATTCGAGTACTCTGGCGCCTGCTCGGGTTGCGGCGAGACATCTTATGTCAAATTGCTTACCCAGCTATTCGGTGACCGCTTGCTGATCGCCAATGCCACTGGCTGCTCATCTATCTATGGCGGTAACTTACCAACCACGCCTTACGCCGTTAATAGTGACGGTCGAGGCCCAGCTTGGGCTAACTCGCTCTTTGAGGACAATGCCGAATTTGGCTTAGGCATGCGCTTGGCATTGGACAGCAAGCGTAACAATGCCCTCTCACTGCTTGAAAATGCCCGCGATATTATACCGGCAGAGTTGATCGAGCAGATCCGTGAAGATGCCTTCGATAATAGCGAAGCTGCCGTTGTACGCCAACGTGGCAACCTTACCCGCTTGCGTGCTGCTCTACCTTACTCAATGCGCCAGCTTGATACTTGTGCCGATGACTTGGTGGCGAAAAGTAACTGGATTGTCGGTGGTGACGGCTGGGCCTATGACATTGGTTATGGCGGCTTGGACCATGTACTTGCTGGCGGCGATAACGTCAATGTACTGGTCATGGATACCCAAGGCTACTCCAATACCGGCGGCCAACAGTCAAAAGCCACCCCAACAGGGGCCGTCGCCAAATTCGCCACCCAGGGTAAAACCAGCCAAGGCAAAGATTTGGCGCTCAACATGATGATGCATGGCAATGTCTACATCGCCAAGATCGCACTGGGTGCCAACATGAACCAGACCATCAAAGCCCTGCAGGAAGCAGAAGCCTATCCGGGCCCATCATTGGTCATCGCTTACTCGCCGTGTATTACCCATGGCTTTGACATGGCTGAAGGCGTCGAGCACCAGCAGTTGTTGGTAGATTCGGGGCTATGGCCACTGTTCCGCTTTGACCCGCGCCGGATTGCCAAAGGCCGTGCCGCGCTGCAGATGGACTCTAAGCCAGCCAAGAAAGATATCGAAGAGCTAATTGGCCGGGAAGCGCGCTTTACCCAAATCAAGCGCAAAGATCCGCAACGCTACGAGCAGAACCTCGCCCAACTTCGTCAGCAAGTTAGCCACAAACACCAACTGCTTGAGCAGTTGGCGCAGTGGAAACCAGCGCAAGGCGAGAGCGAATAACACCATTTATTTCATACAGCAACCAACAAGAACACAAAGCGGCTGGAAGCAAGGTTTGCGCAACAACCAGCCGCAAAAATAGTTAGGAGACCCCATTATGGCTAACATCGGTATTTTCTTCGGTAGCGATACCGGCAACACAGAAAAAGTGGCAGAGAAGATCGCTTCTAAACTGTCTCTAGAAGCGCAGGACATTGCAGGCAACAGCAGCGAGATCTTTGATGACTACGATTTACTGATCCTAGGAACCCCGACTGCCAACTATGGTGAAATGCAACCAGACTGGGATTACTTTGTCCCTGAACTAGAAGACGCAGACCTCAATGGCAAAAAAGTGGCGCTATTTGGCCTGGGCGATCAGATTGACTACCCAGATAGCTTCCTTGATGCCATGGGCGAGTTGGCCGAAATGGTGGAAGAGGCTGGCGGTACACTAATCGGTGAATGGCCGACGGATGGCTATGAGTTCAACGATTCCCGTGCAGTCAAAGAAGGAAAATTTGTTGGCCTGGCGCTTGATGAAGACCGTCAACCAGAGCTCACGGATGATCGTATTGCCACTTGGTTGGCCTCTCTGGGCCTATAGGCGTAATTTACCCACATAACAAAAGAACAAAGGCTGCATCTTCTCGATGCAGCCTTTTCTGATTTGGGTATTACGCCGATGCGCACACCATTATTAATGGTTTTAGCTAGAGCGGTTACTGTTGCAACGAAGAAGAGGAAGTCTCGACGCTTTCGCCACGGCGCATGCAGTCGAATTTAAACTTTAGGGTTTGCAAAGGACGCCGCCATACCAATTTCGGCATAGCCCATCGCAGCACATGGTTGAAGTGCAGGCGCTTGGCAGGCTGGTAACAGTGGCTTTTACACTGGATACAGTTTGGCTTTTCATTGCCAAGTCGGCATTTTTCAACGCGGTGTTCAACATATTTAATTAGCCCTTCACATTCAGGGCACATAATGGCACCACGGTGCAGCGTTTTACAGTAAAGGCGAATCATCGCCTTTGCAGTATCCAACTCACGCTGCTGACGAGCTGGACTAGAAGTTTGAGAGATCATAGTGGCGCTATTATCCACTGCCGCCCCGGCATTTATATGATCTCGATCAAATCAGGCAAGCGAACAAACGAATCACTCAGCTAAATTGCGACGAACCAAAATAAAATCCTGCTCGTACTCTTTGCTTTTTCCCTACAGTACCCCAAAAGATTTACGTCTAACGACGTAGCAAAAAGTACTATGCCCCTATTGCTGACTTAGCAAGGTAAGCCTCAGCACTCGCGATGGTCTGGTTCAAGGTTTGCTCTATTGCTCGACATTCTTCAACCGATACTGGCTCATTTTGCTTAAATTTAGCCTCAGCCACACCACAGCATTCTCGTAATGGCCTTGCACTGAGGTTTGCCGCGACCCCCTTCAACGCATGGACAATGTTAAGTGCATGATCTTGCTGACCGGGCTCCGAAACCGCCGCAACCAAGACCTGCCCTTTGCCGGCATTGTCCTCGATGAAAATCTCCAGCAACATACAGACAGTGTCCTCATCACCATCCATCGCTTCACGCAATGCATTCACATCAAGCCAATCACAAGACAGCGTTGCCACAGACTCTTCACCTATTCTAGGCTGTGCTGCTATTGTCGCCTCTTGCTTGCTAGCATTGAGTTCATTAGCGGCGTCATTAGAAACCTCATCATGATGGCTTACCTCTTCTGATTGTTCACCCAGAGAGGAATCTTCCTGAGTGGACTGGCGGGACTTAATCTCTGCACTTTCATCCATAAAAGCTTGTATCGCCAATGCTGCAGGTGTGAACACCATCTTCAACAACTCACCGAGGTTTTCTAGCTTTTCACTATTGGCCTGGGTCTTTACTTCGTGTTCAATCTGCTCAGCCAGGGCATGAATTTGCTCGGTGCCCAAACTGGCTGATACACCTTTCAAACTATGAGAAATCATTTGCACCTGATCTAAGTCGCCGGCTTGGAGAGCCTTTACTATCTTATGGCCATCATCAAGATGCTCATCAACAAACACTTCCAATAACATAGTGACCATATCACGGTCGCCATCCATGGTATCAAGTAGGTATTCCGTATCAAATACCACCATGGCTTCCACATCAGCAGATAAGCTTAATGGCTTAGATACCGGCCCAACAGTTTGGTTAAGGTCGAACGCCGATTCAGAGGAAGCTTCCAAATCAATTTGCGATTCTCCTTTGCTCTTCACCAACTGGTTGTACCCAATTCCTAGGGCAGCCACCAGCGCCATAATGGAAAGAGCTATCAATGAATAACCCATGACACCGGGCATGGTAGTACCAAGGTAAAGACTCGGCAGCGCAACGACAATTAAGACGATACCAATCAAACTTGCCGCAGGATGACGAGAGGGCTTGGGGGAAGTAGAGCCTTTACCGGAAGCGTTTGTCATGGTCACTCCTTTCCATTTCACCAAGGGTAAACACCTCAACCTTGGTATGGAAATATAATCATTCAAGTACTAAAAGCCATACAAAAACTGTAGGCAAAAAAATTAGAGAGGTACAACCAAAATCAGAGTTTGCTTCCAAAATATGCAACAAATCGCTCAACAAAAAAAGGGCAACTCCAAAAGTTGCCCTTTATCATTATGTTAGCTGTCGCTATTAAGTCGACGCAACAGCTGATCTTTTAAGTTTGGTGGGGTGCCTTTCAAGGTTAACGTATCCGTATCTGCATCGTAGAAGATGCGTTCACCCAGCAACATGCCATCAAAGTTGATGGTCACCCCACCGCCAGAGCCGACAAACTTAGTAAGCTTACGCATTGCGGTACGATCTGCAGGGAAGCTCTCTTCCAACTCATAGCCTTGTTGAGAAGTGAACTGGTAGAAGTCCGTACCATCTTCTGATTCAGGAAGCTCCGCAGCCAGCTCTTTAACGGTGACTTCATCACCAGCTTGTAGTTGGCTATTGCAGTAGTCATACACTTGTTTGCGGTACTCCTGCTTCTCGTCTTTATCCATTCTTGAATCAGCACAGAAATCTTCCACGGCTTGCATCAGAACCTGATTTTGTTCTTTAACATCCAACCCCACTTCCGCTTGAAGGAAATCTAGGAAGAAATCAGCAATCTTACGGCCCACACGCCCTTTGATATAAGTGAGGTAGCGGTTAGAGTCCGCATCGGTCTCCCATGAAGACAAATCGATACGGGCAACAATATCCATCTTCGAAACATCCAGATAGTCCGTCGCACTGATATCAAGCTGCTCGGTAACCTTCATACTGTGGCAAGTCGGCAGTAGGCCGATAAATAAGTAGTCAGTAGCCAAAGATTGGTATTCCGCAATCACCAGCGTACCGGTTTCGGCAAACGGGTATTTCGCCAACTCCGTTTGCAGGCGCTGGGCTGATTGGTTAGAAAATGTGAGAAAGTCCAACTCACCGCGACGGGCCTGTTTCAGCCAGTGGCCAAATTCGCTATCGTCAGAGAAGTGGCCAAACCCTTTGGCCCCTTTGCTGCTGTATACACGGTGGAGCTCGGAGACCAGCTCTTCTGTTGCCGTGTTATTTTCAAGGGATTGTTTTCGTAGATGAATTTCCAATTCATCGTTTTCATTCTTAACAATTTGGTGAAGAATGACATTGGAAAGCGTGAGACTCATAATGGAAAAATTTCAGTAATTCTAATGTGTAGGTTATTATAAGTCGCTTTCCTTAACATTAAACAAGATTAAACAAGACTTCCTATGCCAATTACTTCAAAATACACCAATAAAAAAGTTGAACAAATCATTGAAGATATGTTCGATGTATTAGAGAAGCATGATGCTTCTGCAGAACTTGCACTGATGATCGTAGGCAACATCGCCACTAACATCATCAATGCTGACGTTCCTGCATCGCAAAGGAAAGCTATTGCAGACAAATTTGCACACGCGCTGCAATCTTCAATCAAAGAAGATTAATCTTGTTGCTTGTGACACAGCTATATAGGACTGGGAAACACTGACATCTATGGTCTCCAGCGGTAACAATTACAAAGACAAAGTCTCTCAGCTTATCAGCTGGGGACACTGGTTCAGTTTTTTCAATATCATCGCTGCCATGCTTTTGGGTACGCGGTATATTGCCCATTCTGAGTGGCCGGCGTCCCTGCTCGGCCAACTCTACCTGTTGACCAGCTGGGTAGGCCACTTCGGCTTCTTGGTATTCGGGTTCTATATACTCATCCTGTTCCCAGCTAGCTTCATTATCCCATCACAACGTCTAATGCGGCTGTTTGCAGTGTTAGTAGCCACCATTGGCCTAACCGCTTTGCTGCTTGATACCCATGCCTATGAATCCCTTGAGCTCCATTTGAGCCCATTGGTCTGGGATCTTCTCCTAAGTGGAGAGCGCACCGAACTCAATGCCCGCTGGCAATATTTGTTTATTACTGTACCGGTAATTTTCCTGCTCCAGTTGGTTCTTTCAGAGTGGTTGTGGCGTAAACTGAGAAAACTGACCCGCAAGCATGTTGGGGTCCCTATCGCTACCGTCTTTGGGATCTGCTTTATTAGCAGCCACTTGATGTACATCTGGGCTGATGCCAATTTATACCGCCCAATTACTGCCCAACGCTCTAATTTCCCGCTGTCATACCCAATGACGGCGAAAACCTTTATGGAAAAGCATGGCTTGCTTGACCGTGAAGAATACACCGAACGCCTCAATGCCCAAGGGGTCGAAACCAGCGAGCAGCTTCGCTACCCGCTTGAGAAGATGGCCTTCGACGATCCAGGTACTGGAAAAAACCTTTTGGTCGTGGTGATCGATGGCCTGCGCAGCGATATGGTTGAGGCGGAAACGATGCCTTACCTCTCAGCTTTTGCTAGCCAAAATATCTATTTCGAAAATCACTACAGCAGCAGCAACGAAAATACTGCAGGTATTTTTGGCTTGTTCTACGGCTTGCCAAGCAGTTACATCAACAGTGCACGCTCTAGCAACACCAAACCGCTTGTGGTAAGTACGCTTGAGAAGCGTGGTTACCAATTTGGGTTGTTCGGTGGAGATAACCTCAGCCAAGACCCGATTTATACCGAAGCAATCTTCAACGGCTTACCGCTTGAGGAGATGACGGGAACCGATCAGGATGCTGAAGCTGTAGGGAATTGGGCAGCCTGGCTAGAGGCACAAAATAGTGACCAGCCTTGGTTTAGCTATATTGAACTTACCTCGGTTCAGAACTTCGAAGAAGGCGGTGATTACTCACCAAAATTCGAGCCGTCGCTGGGTTCTAGCAATGTTTCAGGGCAGAATACCAATCTGATCCTGAAAAACAGTTACCGGAATGCTGCTTACTTTATTGATGAACAGCTGATCCAAATCTTTGATCAACTGGTAAGCCAAAACGTACTGGATGATACCATCGTCATCATTACGGCAAACCATGGCACAGAGTTCAATGAAACCGGCAGCAACAGCTGGGGCGCGAACAGCAACTACAGCCAGTACCAGCTAAAAGTGCCTTTGGTTATTCATTGGCCGGGCAGTGTTTCCTCTGTCAGCGATAGGCTCACGAGCCACCTTGATATTGCGCCAACATTGATGGAATCACTATTCAATACCACGACACCAGCCAGTGCCTACAGTAGCGGCAATAGTTTGTTTACCAACTCAACCAAACGCCGCTGGATTCTGGCTGGCAACGAAAAAGACATTGTGATGATCCAGCCCTCATCCACCACAGTGATTGACAAGTATGGAAATTACTTGGTGTATGACCAAGACTACAAACGTTTGGATTCTGCCAAACCTAAGCTCTCTACCTTGATGCAAGCTATGCACGAGATGAAACGCTTCTATACAGCAGATTAACTACCCTAACGATGCATAAGGGCAGCCCAATGGCTGCCCTTTTTGTTTTTCCCTGTAAGGGGGAAAACTCGTTTAGAGGTATTCTTTATTGTCGGCGTAACACTGATCGTAACCATCCTGCCAGCCATAGGCATATTTGTTATCCGCTTCCATCCTTTCAGGATCCTGCCTGAACCCATCAAGATGAGTCGAAGGCTCATTCTTGCGGCTAAAGCAGCCATCTTGGTACCCATCCAGGTAAGGGCGGGTAAATCCTAAACCAGACAACGTCTCATGGCGGGTCTCGGCACACCCCATAAGAGTGAGACAAAAAAGCGATAGTCCCGCAAACTTCAGTGAAAAAGTCATAAACATCCGTATATGAATATAAACACCTAAAATGTAGCGGAGTACACCTTTATCGCCTGTCTTAGTTTCGATACTTCCGCTATCTTATAGCTCAAAGCAATTAGGGTTTTCGAGGAAGAAATAATGAACAAAACCGTCTTAATTACCGGCGCAAACCGTGGTGTCGGGCTGGCGTTAACCGTGGCTTATCTGGAAGCCGGTTGGCAAGTCTTTGCAACCTGCCGGGATATAGCCAATGCCGAAGAGTTAACCCACCGGCAAGATGTTTTTCCAAACCTGACTATTGCCGAACTTGATGTCACTGATCACCAAGCTATCATGCACCTCGCCCAATCCATGGAATCTGTGAGCTTAGATTTGCTTATCAACAATGCCGGTTACTACGGCCCAAAAGGATATGGGTTTGGCAACACCGACGCAGAAGAATGGCGAAAAGTATTCGAAATCAACACCATTGCCCCTCTGAAAATTGCAGAGGCCTTTTACCCCCAACTCAAGCAAGGTACACCCGGTGTACTTGCCTGCCTTTCGTCCAAAGTCGGCAGCATGGCTGAAAATACCAGTGGTGGCGGATACATCTACCGCTCTTCAAAAGCGGCGCTGAATTCAGTGGTAAAAAGCCTATCGAATGATTTGCTACCAGAAGGCATCATTTCCATCGCCCTCCACCCTGGTTGGGTACAAACCGAAATGGGCGGGCCGAATGCCCTCATCGATAGCCAGACTTCAGCCCTTGGATTGAAAAATGTGATCGACAACCTGACACCCGCCGACTCTGGCTTGTTTATGGACTATCAGGGTCATTACCTACCTTGGTAAAGGGATATTGTGGCTTGGCGTAAAAGCCAAGCTCTACATTTAATGCGATTTGTTCGGCAAAAAAAAACTGCCACAAGTTCACCTGAGCAATTACAGACTAAACTAGCCTGCAGGAGATAACGATATAAGATAGTTACCGTTCAACCTGTGAGGATAGACAAGTTTAATGGAGTACTACAACCGCTTAAATAAAATAAAGCAACAATCAGTTAGTAGGATTTTTTATTCATTGCTTATACTCGTTGCTTTTGCAACACCGCTGTCATTATCACGCTGGATGACAACAGGTTTCCTACCTATCTACTCAATACATATCTTAGTTTTTCTCGCCGCCGTAATCCTCTTCCTTAAACGAGCGAGAACGCCAATAATCGTTATGGAAGTCTTTCTGGTTGTTTGTAGCATGACGATTGGCTTGGGGACGACAATCACGTTTGGTATTTCTGCGAATACCGCAAGTATGTTTATGTTTTTGCTGCTTGTCACCAGCATCAGACGAACTAAATCTGAGTTACTTATAATCAGCGGTTTTTATTTAGCGATTGTATCTCTTATTGCCTACCTATTTACTGATGGGTATTTAACGCCTCGAGTAGATTACGAGATAGCCCTATTGCAACCAGTAACATGGATATCAAACCTTCTGATTATGGTCATTGCTGGCTATGCTGCTATCGATGCGATATTAAAATTAAATGAAGTAAAATTATCTCTTTTAAATAATATCTCCAAACAAAAACTGCAGATTGAACACCTTGCCAATCATGATAACTTAACTGGACTGCTTACACTAAGAGTGGCAAACGACCGTTTGAAAGCGGCCATAAATAAAGCTAGCCGTAATCAAGAGATGTGCTTCCTTCTATTTTTGGACCTTGACGGCTTTAAACTTATAAATGATAAGTACGGTCATGATGTGGGGGATAAGGTTATTCAAACTGTTGCGAAAAGAATGCTTGCAGTTACACGCAATACAGACAGTTGCTGCCGGATAGGAGGCGATGAGTTTTTAATCATTTTACCGGGCGTAAAAGATAACAAAATTGTAATTAAAATATGCCAGAGGATCATTGAAGAAATTGTTAATCCTATCTTTATTGGTGATGATAAAGTTTCTGTTGGTGTCAGCATTGGTGGTGCCAATTACCCAAATGATGCTAATAATTCAGACTCTCTCAAAAAGCTATCCGACATGAGAATGTACAAAGTAAAAGAAACGGGAAAAAACAACTTTTCATTGTGCGACTGAATGCAAAATACCCAACACTCAACTCTAGTAATAACGTGGTCTCATTCACCCAATTCCTCTTCATTGCGAACAAGAAAGATAAGTCACACAGGGACTTTCTTTAATACTGCTTTAGTTTCCCATAACTACTTTCTGAGCGAACTGACAATTACACCGAACCTGTGTTATGTGTCGCATTCTGGCCAATTTCGCAACATAAAAATGTTACTTTGCTGTATCCATTAGGCTTTTATAGTAAAAAATTCGTAACAATAGTAATGAAATAACCCTCGAAGGCGGTCTGTTACCCCATTGCCGCCAAAATGATTCCACCGCTATCGAATACGGATTGAAGTAATTCTGTACTACATCACAAGCTATGTTTTTGGAAGGTCATTTGGCTCAGACGACACACATTCAAAACTTCTATGATCAGGTACTTAACTTGACGGGGAAGTCTCATGGTTTACGAACCACTTGCGAGCAAATTTGCCGGAACCTTCTATTGAGCTTTTCAGTGGAAGAAGCCATCTTGGTCATTGCTTACAAGTCACACTGGAAGACTTTGCTCAATGTGGGAAGTGAAGGTATCCATTACTTTTTCCCTCCCGTTGAATACCAAGACAACGACACCTTCCCGTTTCATCAAGTGACCAAGGCCATTAGGCTTAAGAAATGTACCCTAATTGACTATGAAAACGTTCGTCGACTCACGCTTCCCTTGGAAAGACGCTCTCAGATCATCGGCTGTATGATTGTTGATTTTCCGCAAAACGTTGACACCTTACAACTACGCGCCAATGACTTTCGTTATCTCGGGGCATTGCTCGCCTCCGAGCTTAACGCTTCCATGATTGATGCTATTATTCAAGACGAGCACAGCGGGCGACGTATCGCAGAGCGCGAATTACAGATCCGCCAACATGAACAGCACAACTTACAAAAACAGCTACAAGCCTTGCATGACATTTCTTTCAAGCTTTGGCGGGCCCACTCTATCGACAACATGTTGTTTGTTGCTGTCGATGAAGCCAAAAAGCAACTCAACATCGACCGGATGGCCATTTTTTTATTTCTACCCGGTAACCGGATGCAAGGCACCTATGGCACCGATATCTATGGCAACACTGTGAATGAACAATACTTTGAGTCCGACATACCGGATTTATGGTTTGCGCCCCACATACTTCAACAAAGGGGAGAGTACCTGGCCATCGAGGATAACACGCCGCTATATCATAACTTGAAGGTCGTTGGCTTTGGCTGGAGTGCGTATATCTCTTTGTGGGATGAGGATACACCGATTGGCTGGATTGCCTGCGATAACCTATTGAGCGGGATGCCTTTACCCGGCCACCTTCACCAACTATTGAAACAGTTTGGTTTCATCGTTTCCCAGCACCTTGTCAGGCGGCAAGCCGAAGAAAAGCTCATCCAACTCAATACGGAGCTAGAGCTAAGGGTCGCAGAACGCACCCTGGCCCTACAGCAGGCCAAAGATAAGCTGGAAAAGGTATCACAAGAAGATCCGCTGACCCAAGTCGCCAACAGGCGCCTGTTTGATGAGCGGTTTTCTGAGGAATGGCGACGGGCCGAACGCCATAAACTACCTCTTTCATTGCTGATCATCGATGTTGATCACTTCAAAGAATACAACGATAGCTTCGGTCATGCCGCAGGGGATCAATGCCTCAAAACCATAGCGGCCACATTAGCTCCCATAGAGCGTCGAGCAGGGGCGCTCTTTGCCCGCTACGGTGGTGAAGAGTTTGTTTTATTATTGCCAGGGCAAGACCAGCTTGCTGCACGATACGCTGCGGAGCGCTCACTGGAAGCCATTCGTGCACTATGCATACCGAACTCTCCTGATAATGGTAGCCAAGCAAATATCGTTACGATTAGTATCGGCGGTTGTACGGTGACCCCCTCAGCAAAAAGCTCGGCTGCTGCCTTTTTCAAATTAACCGACGCCGCTCTTTATGAGGCTAAATCTAGTGGCCGAAATCAGATATTTATGACTAGTGATAACGGCTCGAATTATCGTATTCCCTAATCCGCTTTCTTCGTCGTCCGGCGGCGAGGTGAGCGCGATTTTCCTGAGGAAGTTGAAGCGCCAGTGCCCGATGACTTACGCCCTCCTTTGCTGCTCTTACCGCCGCCTTTATTATAACGTCGTTTTTTGAACGGTTCAGGCGACTTCAAATCGCGAAGGCTCTGCGGTACCTCGCTGGTTTTAACCTTTTCCATCAGCTGGGTTACCTGCCCCTCAAGCGCATCCATAAAAGGTTTATAAGCACACTTTTTATCGGCCATGTCCTGCAGTTGGTGTTCCCAGTGAGCCGTCATATCTGGATAGGTCGCCTCATCGGGCAAGGCATAAATCAGCCCCTTCCCGGCCTCTGTGGCATGGATACTTTTGCCTTGGCGCATCAACAACTGCCGCTTGAACAAAATATCAAGGATCCCGGCCCGAGTTGCCTCAGTGCCTAAACCATCCGTATCACGTAGGATTTTTTTCAGCGAACCATCAGAGACAAAGCGGGCAATCCCGGTCATCGCCTGTAACAGTGTCGCCTCAGTGAATGGCTTCGGAGGTTCAGTCATTTTATCGAGGATCTCGCCATCACGGCAGGTCAGGACCGTCCCCTTCTCGAGCGGCGGCACTTTATCTGCCAGATCCGCCTCTTTGTCGGTAGGTTCATCACGGCCAAGCAAGGCCCGCCACCCAGCCGACATCAACTGGCGTCCCCGTGCCACGAATAGCCCACCGGCAATAGTGAACTCCAGCTTGGCTTCACTGTATATTGCTGCGGGGTAGAACTGCATCAAGTATTGCCTTGCTACCAACTGATACACCTTCTGCTCGCTACCACTTAGGCTTGCCGCATTGACCGCCTTGGGGGTTGGGATAATTGCATGGTGGGCATCGACTTTCTTGTCGTTCCAGGCTTTCGACTTGAGGCTGGTATCTGCACCATCCACAGCTTTACCGAGTTGGCTATCCGTATTGGCAATAGCCTGGCAAACCTCTGCGGCCTGACGGTAGTGATCCATTGGCAAATAGCGGCAATCCGAGCGCGGGTAAGTAATCACCTTGTGCTTTTCATACAGTGACTGGCAGGTGGCCAGTACATCGGCAGCACTCATGCCGAACCGTTTAGCGGCATCTATCTGCAGCGCTGATAATGAGTAGGGTAATGGCGGAGCCTGTCGGGTTTCCTTGCGCTCTGAAGCGGTCACTTCCGCAGGCTGCCCCTTGATACGGCTGACAACGTTCTCGCAAAGCTTGCGGTTCATCACCCGGCCATCTTCATCCTGCCAAGGCTTACAAGCTTCACTCGGCTTCCACCTTGCGCGGATTTCTTGCTGCTGATAGGGAATAAGCGCAAACAGTTCATAAAATGGCTTGGGGACAAAATTGGCAATTTCATCATCACGGCGAGTTACCAAGCCCAAGACCGGTGTCTGTACCCGACCGACCGACAATACGCCCCGGTAGCCCCCTTTCTGGCCCAGCAGGGTATAAGCCCGGGTCATGTTCATGCCATACAGCCAGTCTGCACGGGAGCGGGCCAATGCCGAGACCGATAACGGGATAAAATCACGGTTGCTACGCAGTTTACCAAGCGCCCGCTTTACCGCTGATGGGTTAAGGTCGGAGATCAGCAGACGTTGCATGGCCGCTTTCTTACTCTGCGCAAGGTTCACATAATCTATAACCTCATCCACTAGCAGCTGCCCTTCCCTATCCGGGTCTCCGGCGTGGATCACTTCGCCAGCTTGCTTACATAGCTTACGTACTACGCCCAACTGCTTCTTGGCCGATTTACGCGGTGATAGCTGCCACTGCTGCGGTACAATCGGTAAGTCTGCCATATTCCATTTCTTATACTTCTCGTCGTAAGCATCGGGTTCGACTTGCTCAAGTAAATGACCGATACACCAGGTGACGATATCCCCGTTGCCCGCCTCGATATAACCGTCATGGTTCTTGTGAGGACGAGGCAAGACAGCGGCTATCGCACGGCCAAGGCTAGGTTTTTCTGCAATATATAGACGAGACATGGTTGAAATTCAGTTGGATCGCTTTGGAAACTCTTGGCTGAACTATAAGAAAAAAGTGCGGAGAGAACAAGAAAAACACTGGATATAGATACAGTTCCTATTTTTCGAGGTCGCCTTAACGAAAAGGCCCAGCTCAGTAGAGCTAGGCCTTTGCTGTTTTTCGCTGTAAACCGCGACTAAACCATCTATTACGTTAAGCGCAGTTTTCCGCCAACCATGCCTTCACATCGGCGTATTCACCACGGAAGACAATACGATCAGCCTTCTTGCCAAGCTGGTAGGTGTACATAGGATCGTAATACTGCTCAAGCAACAAGCTCAACCAATCATAGTGGCCTGACACATCGCCATTTGATTGCATTGCTTTCACTGCCTGCTGTTGGACCAGCAGCAACTCTTCATAGCGTTGGTATCCCAGACGCTTGCGAATGCTGAACATGCCACGTTCTAGGTACTGTGCAAAACGCTCCCAGCCATCTTGCTCACCGTATTCAGCACAGAAATCACGCTGCATCCGAACCACATAGTCGTCAAGCAAACGCTCGAGGCGCACATCAAGCGGATCGTCAACAATGGCAATCGGCGCCTGCTGCATAGCCTGGTTGATAGCCAAAGGTACGCTGACCGAGCCAATGATCTTGCCTTCATCTTCGTAGACAAAGTGCGATACCCCAGCAGCCTGCTTCTTGAGCATCGCGATTGCCAGAACATTCTCGAAGTTGATTTGGGTACGTTGTGCCGTCACGTAACGGCCAAAAGAAGATCCTCGATGGTTCGCTGCACCCTCCAAGTCAATACCGTTTTTGAGCTCATTGACCATAATGGTTTTGCCGCAACCAGTATTACCGCCAATAAGTGTCATTGGCTTGGTCGCTACGTCATCGATGGTGTCAATAAGGAAACGGCGCAGTGCCTTGTACCCACCTTCAACAAATGGATAATCAATGCCAGCCTCTTTTAGCCATTGCTGGGTAATGCGCGAGCGCAACCCACCACGGAAACAGTACAAATAGCCGTTTGGGTTCGCTTCACAGAAGGCTTTCCACTGGGCAACTCGCTCAGCTTTGATGTCGCCATTAACCAACTCATGGCCAAGTGCAATCGCCGCTTCCTGACCATGCTCTTTATAGCATGTACCGACCGCCTGACGCTCTTCATCAAGCATCAATGGCCGGTTGATAGAAGTGGGGAAAGCACCTTGTTCAAATTCTACTGGCGCACGCATGTCCATCAACGGGGTATCGCTGATAAACAACTGGCGGAAATCTTGGCAATTAGGACGTGACATCTTTAGCAAATCTCAATCAGTACCGCTTCGTCAGCAGCAGCCGCTGCCAACTCACCGATTGCATTGAGTTCGATACCATGCTGCTGGGCCAGAGCTTTCACTTCTGCTTCAGCATCCGCTGTAACTGCCAATAGCAAACCGCCAGACGTTTGTGGGTCACAAAGCAACGCTTTCTGCTGTTCGGTCATCTCACCTAAACGGTGGCCATAACTGGCAAAGTTACGCTCGGTTCCACCTGGGACACAGCCTTGTTCGATATAATCAAAGGCACCCGGTAGATGTGGTACCTGAGCAAAATCGATGCTAGCTTTCAGGCCACTACCCTCACAGATCTCATTGAGGTGACCCATCAAGCCAAAACCCGTCACGTCGGTCATCGCTTTTACGCCGGCAATATTAGCAAAATCGGCACCCAGCTTGTTTAGCTGGCACATCCAGTCACGGGCCAAACCACGATGCTCATCCAGTAGCTTGGATTTCTTCTCCGCAGTAGTCAGCACGCCAATACCCAAGGGTTTGGTCAGGTACAGTTTGCAGCCAGCTTCGGCTTGATTGTTACGCTTAACACGGTCGGTATCAACAATGCCCGTCACAGCAAGACCAAAGATTGGCTCTGGCGCATCAATCGAGTGGCCACCTGCAAGAGAAATACCGGCTTCACGACATACCGCGCGGCCACCCTCAATCACCTGCTGAGCAATTTCAGGCGCCAGTACGTTTACCGGCCAACCCAGAATGGCGATAGCCATGATCGGCTTGCCGCCCATGGCATAGATGTCACTGATCGCATTTGTTGCAGCGATACGGCCAAAATCATATGGGTCGTCGACGATCGGCATAAAGAAGTCAGTGGTACTCACCACTGCCGTACCGTTGCCAAGATCATAAACCGCCGCATCATCTTTACTTTCATTACCTACAAGCAGGTTAGGGTCGGCAAACGGAGCGAGCTGCGTTCGAAGAATAGTATCAAGAACTTGAGGGGAGATTTTACAACCACATCCTGCTCCGTGGCTGTATTGAGTAAGGCGAACATTTTCCATGACACGCTCCGAAAAATTTACAAGAGCGATGGATTCTACTCCTGCAACCAGATCCTGTCATCCACTTGGATCAAAAAGGGCAGCCAATTGGCTCCCCCTGCTGATTTAGTAATGTATACCTAAACGTCATAGCAATATAGCTACAGGTATTCTACAAATTGGGTCAGATCCCGCTGTGGTGCTTTGGCATCACGGCAACCGGGGGTCCCGAGATACAAGAAGCCAACAATCATATCATCACCTTCTACCCCCAATGCCTGGCGCACAACCGGGTGGTAAGCCCATTTGCCGGTTCGCCAAAACCCCGCATACCCTTGGGCAACCGCCGCCAATTGCATCGCTTGTACTGCACATCCCGCCGAAAGGTGCTGCTCAATAACCGGTACCTTGTCATGCTCTGAGACCTTCGCCACAACCGTTATCACCATTGGCGCTCTAAACGGCGACTTGCCGGCTTTCTCGATAGTCGCGTCATCGGCCCCATCACTGTTGGCCGCTTCTACCAAAATATCAGCGAGTTTCTGCCTGCCATCTTCTTGGGAAACAATGAACCGCCACGGGGTCAAACCAGCATGGTCCGGTGCTCGCAAGCCAGCACGAAGAATCGCTTCCAGCGCTTCTCCCTGCGGTGCAGGCTCTACCATTTTGGGTAATGACCTGCGGTTTAACAATAAGGTAAGTGCGTCCATAACAACCTCGTTAACTAGTGGAGTCATAGTAGACGGTAGCACACTTTGCCCGGAGTAAATCCATTGAAAGTAAAAGGGAATGGGTCCTGGGTCCTGGGTCCTGGGTCCTGGGTCCTGGGTCCTGGGTCCTGGGTCCTGGGTCCTGGGTTGATATGACCCCCGTAAAGTAGACACGGGGGTTAATTTCTCAGTTCGTACATCATGGGA